>JAHINZ010000120.1 GCA_018895795.1 Alphaproteobacteria bacterium | reverse complement strand
TTGACGCCGATGAACAGCACCACATAGGGACGCGGTCCCGACAGGGGATCAAAGCGACCCTCGCGGTCGGCCAGCTCGGCGGCGACCAGTTCGGCCAGGGCTTCCTTGACCTCGGTCTCGGTCGACGACTTGCCAAACCGCGCCCTGCCGAACGCCTCGGTGATGCGGGCGGCGATCTGCGGGCCCAGGTCGGCCTCGATCAGCATCTCTTCCAGGGCGTCCAGCTGTTCCTGGTCGAGGGGCTTCTTGGTGAAGGTTCCGGCGACCTGCTGGGTCATCGTCTGGGACGACCGGGCCAGGCCGGAGGTCAGGCGCTGGAACCAACCTTTTTTCTGTTCGGGCTTCTCGCTCATGGCGCTCCTTTAGGGCGTCGGCGTCAAAAGTGAAAACGGCATTTACGATTTGGGGCCCTGACGCCCCCGGTCGGGCCATGGCATGAGAGGGCGATGGACCCGCTGATCGATCCGCTGTCGACCGCCCTCTTCTGGCTGGACTACGCCGCCGTCGCCGTGTTCGGCGCGACCGGCGCCCTGGCGGCGGCGCGGCGCAAGCACGACATCATCACCTTCGGCTTCTTCGCGGCGATCACCGGGGTCGGCGGCGGCACCCTGCGCGACCTGCTGATCGGCGCGCCGGTGTTCTGGATCCAGCGTCCCGGTTACATCCTGGCCTGCCTGGCCGCGGCCACGGTGGTCTGGTTGCTGGGCAAGCGCGGCTGGCGGTTCCGGGCCATGCTGTGGCTCGACGCCCTGGGCATGGCCGCCTATGCCGTGGTCGGCACGGCCAAGGCCCTGAGCCTGGGCGTGCATCCCTTAACCGCCGTGGTCATGGGCGTCCTGACCACCGCCTTCGGCGGCGTGATCCGCGACGTGCTGGCCGAGGAGCCCAACCTGCTGCTGCGCCGCGAGATCTACATCACCGCCGCCCTGCTGGGGGCCTCGGTGTTCGCCGCGCTGAAACTGCTGGGCGCGCCGTTCTGGCCAGCCGGGATCGCGGGCTTTGTCGCGGCCTTCGGCCTGCGGGCCTGCGCGATCAAGCTGGGCTGGAGCCTGCCGGGGTTCGCGGGCGGCGAGGACAAGGCGGCGGACGACTAGGGCTCAGGCGGGCTCGCCTTCGGTGATCAAGGCCTGGACCGGAATGCCCCAGGCCTTCGACAGCAGCCGGATCTGCGGCAGGGTCAGGTCGCGACGGCCGCTGAGAATTTCCGAGGCGCGGGATCGCGAGCCCAGAAGTTCGGCCAAGTCCGACTGCCCAAGCCCCTTGCGGTCCATGGCGAAGCGGATCGATTCCACCGGACTGGTCTTCGGCATTGGGAAGTGTTCCTCCTCATACTTGGCCAAAAGCAGACCGAGGAGCTCAAAGCGGTCGCCGTCTTCACTGCCGAGGGCGGGCTCATTGTCGAAATAGGCTTCAAACTCAGCCATGGCCGCCGCGTAGGCGGCCTCGTCGCGGATGATGCTGATTGTCTGCGCCATTACACGGTCTCCGGATCGATCTTGTCATAGTCGGCATGGCCGCCGACGAACTTCACCTGAACGAGCTTGAAGACGTAGGAAACCCGCACCACCAGCCGATAATTGTTGCCGCCGATGTCGAAGATGACTCGGTTGTCGCCGAGAAAATCGGCGCTGCGGAAGTCGTTCTTGATATCCTGCGGCGTAGCCCACTCAGCGGCCCTGACGTGATCGTACCAAGCGCTCAGCGGACCCTTGGCTCTCGGATGAGCCGTCCAAAACGTCTGCAGGGTTCTCTTCGCCACCACGTTCACGGGTGGACCCTAGCGCGTTCCCTGTGTGGGAACAAGCTAGGGTCCCGCACTGGGAACCTCGGCCTTAGGTGTCCCGGTCCGGATGTTGCCGAGACGTGATCTCGCTCGGCGGCCCCGCCGACGGCCGCACCGGCAGGTCGGCGACGTGGTCGATCCACGGCGCCCGGCTCTCCCGGGCCAGCTGCACGACCGGCGCCACCGCCGACGGAGCATCGAAGGCGAACACCGCCAGGTCGATCCTGTCGGCGCTCCAGTCGAAGGTCAGGGGCGTGCCGCAGGTGGCGCAGAAGCCGCGCCTGATCTGGTCCGAGCTCTGGAAATGGGCCGGGGCGCCCCGCGTCCAGGTCAGGTCGGCGACCTTCACGGTCACCAGCGCCCCGAACGGCCCGGCGAAGGCCTTCTGGCACATGCGGCAATGGCAGATCGAGGCGCGGCCCACCCCTTGCCCATTGGACTGGCCGTCGACGCGGAAGCGGACGGCGCCGCACTGGCAGCCGCCGCTCAGGCTCATGCGACGCGCTCGGCGATCACCCGCGTCCCGTCATGGCTCGTGACCCGGAAGGCGACGATCTGGCCGTGGGGGAGGTCGCCCCCCAGGGCCGGATCGAAGGCGATCTCGGTGAAGTCCTCGGCCCGGGCCACGCCGTCGCGCTCGACCAGACCCGACAACAGGCGGCCGACCTGACGTTGGAGGTGGCGTTCCAGCCCGGCCTGGCCCGCTTCGCGCAGGCGACGGGCGCGATCCTTGATCACGGGACCCTTCACCGGCGGCATGCGGGCGGCCGGGGTGCCGGGGCGGGCGCTGTAGGGGAAGACGTGCAGGAAGGCCAGGCCCGCCTCCTCGACCAGCTTCAGGGTGTTCTCGAACGCCGCGTCGCTCTCGGTCGGGAAGCCGGCGATCAGGTCGGCGCCGAAGGCGGTGTCGGGACGCACGCGGCGCACCTCGGCCACCAGCTTCAGGGCGTCCTCGCGGCTGTGCCGGCGCTTCATCCGCTTGAGGATCATGTTGTCGCCGGCCTGCAGGCTCAGATGCAGATAGGGCATCAGCCGCGGCTCGGTCTCCAGCAGCTTGAACAGGTCCGGATCGATCTCGGCCGCGTCGATCGACGACAGGCGCAGGCGCGGCAGGCCGGGAACCAGCTTGAGGATCCGGCCGACCAGTTGGCCCAGGGTCGGCAGGCCCGGCAGGTCGGTTCCCCAGGAAGTGACGTCGACCCCGGTCAGCACCACCTCATTATAGCCCTCGGCGGCCAGGCGGCGGATCTGCTCGACCACCTCGCCGGCCGGGGCCGAGCGGGAATTGCCGCGTCCGAACGGGATGATGCAGAAGGTGCAGCGGTGGTCGCAGCCGTTCTGGACCTCGACATAGGCCCGGGCGCGGTCCTTGAGGCCGGAGATCAGGTGACCGGCGGTCTCCTTGATCGACATGATGTCATTGACCCGCACCCGGGTGGAGGTGTCGAGCAGGGCGCCGGGCGCGGCCTTTTCGGCATTGCCCAGCACCAGATCCACTTCCGGCATGGCGGCGAAGGCGGCGGGGTCGATCTGGGCGGCGCAGCCGGTGACGATCAGCCGGGCGTCGGGCCGCTCGCGCCGCGCCTTGCGGATCGCCTGGCGGGCCTGGCGCACGGCCTCGTTGGTGACGGCGCAGGTGTTGAACACCACCGCGTCCTGCAAGCCGTCGGCGGCGGCGCGCGCGCGGATGGCCTCGGACTCATAGGCGTTCAGCCGGCAGCCGAAGGTGACGACATCGACGCCGTTGGGGCCGGACGAAACGACGGCCGGTCCGCCTTCCTCGCCGATCGCGGGCTTGGGCTTCGGCGCGGCCTTGATGACGGTGTAGGTCGTCACGACTCTACAAACGCCGCGAAGGCGTCCTTCCAGTCGGGATGCCAGCGCGACAGGGCCGGACGGTTTTCGATGATGTCGCCGATGGCCCAGGCCATGCGCTTCTCGTCAACCGCGCGGGTGACGTCGTTGTCGGGGCACAGGATGTAAAAATCGCCGGCCTCGATGCGGGCCAGCATGAAGTGCACCACCTGCTCGGGCGTCCAGGCCGCGTCGGGCTTGGGGCCCGGACCGCGCTTGGTCATGCCGGTGAAGGTATAGCCGGGGATCAGCAGGTGGGCGGTGACCTGGCAGTCCTCGGTCTGGCGCAACGTGTGGGCCAGGCCTTCGGTCAGGGCCTTCACCGCCGACTTGGAGACATTATAGGCCGTGTCGCCCGGCGGTTGGGTGATGCCCTGCTTGGAGCCGGTATTGATGATCAGGCCGGGACGACCGCTCAGCGCCATCTCTTCGCCGAAGATCTGCACGCCGTTGATCACGCCCCACAGATTGACGTCGAGGATGCGCGACCAGGCGTCGTCGCCCGCGAAGGCGTCGCCACCGCCGCCGACGCCGGCATTGTTCATCAGCACGTCGACCGCGCCGAACTTCTCCAGGGCGACGGCCTTCAGGGCCTCGACCGCCGCGCGATCGGCGACGTCGGTGGGCACGGCGATCGCGCCGATGGCCTCGGCCTCTTGCTTGAGCTTGCGGCCGGTAACGTCGGCCATCACCACATTGAGGCCCAGCTCGCGAAAGATCTTCGCGGCGGCCAGGCCGATGCCGTCGGCGGCGCCGGTGATCACGGCCGTGTTTCCGGCAGCGAGGGCGGGATGGAGGCTCATGCGGTCACCTTCTCCGGCAGCTTGCCGGCATAGTCCATGGTCACGGGACCGGTCATGATCACGTGGCCGTCGGCCTCGCGCCATTCGATGACCAGCGACCCGCTCTCGAATTCGACGGTGGCGACGCGGTCGGTCAGACCCCGGCGTACGGCGGCGACCTGGGCGGCGCAGGCGCCGGTGCCGCAGGCGGCGGTCAGGCCCGCGCCGCGCTCCCAGACCTTCAGATGGATGTGGTCGCGGGCGGCGATGTGGGCGAAGCCGACATTGACGCCTTCCGGAAACAGCGGGTGATGCTCGACCAGGCTGCCCGTGCCCTTGGCGAACGCGTCGCTGACCGGGGCGTCGACGAAGAACACCACATGCGGATTGCCCATCGAGACGCAGCCGGGCGTATGGACCAGCGGCGCGTCGATCGGACCGACCTGCAGCTCGACCCGCTCGGTGTTCATCTCTTCGGCCAGCGGGATCTGGGTCCAGTCCAGGCCGGGAGGGCCCATATCGACCGTCACCCGCTTGTCGCCGGCCATCTGGCCCGACAGGCGGCCACCGGCGGTGTCGAAGGCGACGCTGTCCTTGCCGGCCGACTCCATCAGCAGCCAGGCCACGCAGCGCGTGCCGTTGCCGCAGGCGCCGATCTCGTCGCCGTCCGAATTCCAGAACCGCACATAGGCCGAAGCACCCGGCGCGCGCGGCGGGTCGATGGCGATCACCTGGTCGCAGCCGATCCCGCCGTCACCCCGCTTGGCGATGGCGCGGATGTCCTCCGCCGTCGGGTTGAAGGCCTGGGTGGCGGTCTCGATCACGACGAAGTCGTTGCCGAGGCCGTTCATCTTGAGGAAGCTGCGGCTCATGGCGGCTATATAGTGGAAAAGTCGCGCCAAGTCAGAGGATGCGATCCTTTCCCTTCCCCGCTCTCCCCGGCGAAAGCCGGGGCCCAGATTCATCCCCGGCGGTTTGGATTGACGCGCCTTCGACTGCGCGTAGCCCGGGGCTCCCGGGGGTTCGATCTGGGCCCCGGCTTTCGCCGGGGAGAGCGGAATGGAAATGGGCCTGGAGACCCTCTCCGCTCAGCGACATAATTTATCCGTAACCTTCTGGCGTCGAGACGATTGTCGGTTACCGTCCCACCCCATGATCCTGCTTCGCACCTGTTCCGCCGGGGCCCTGGCCCTGACCCTGCTCTCCCACGGCGCCGCGCTGGCTCAGGAGAGCGATCCCCACCTGGCCTTGGAAGTCGTCGAAAGCCCCGACTCCCTGGCCTGGGTGAAGGCCCAGAACGACAGGACCCTGCCGATCCTGTCGGGCGATCCGCGCTTCGCCGGCCTGCAGGCCGACGCGCTGAAGATCCTGTCGGCCAAGGATCGCATCGCCGCGCCCAACTTCATCGGGACCAGCGTGTTCAACTTCTGGCAGGACGAAACCCATGTGCGCGGGATCTGGCGGCGCACCAGCCTGGCCTCCTACAAGACCGCGACGCCGGAGTGGGAAACCGTCCTGGATCTCGACGCCCTGGCCAAGGCCGAGGGCAAGAACTGGATCTGGAAGGGCGCCGACTGCCGGCCCAAGACCCATGACCGCTGCCTGCTGAACCTGTCGAACGGCGGCAAGGACGCCGTGACGGTCCGCGAGTTCGACCTGACCACCAAGAGCTTCGTCGATCCCGCCACTGGGGGCGGCTTCAGCCTGCCCGAAGGCAAGCAGAACACCGAGTGGCTGGACCCCGACACCCTGATCATGACCCGCGACTGGGGTCCCGGCACCACCACCGACAGTGGCTACGGCATGATCATCAAGACGCTGAAGCGCGGCCAGGCCCTGAGCGACGCCGTCGAGGTGTTCCGCGGCCAGACTGGGGACGTCTCGGCCCGGCCCAATGTGCTGCGCGACGCCGACGGCCATCGCGTGGTGCTGATCGAGCGCGCCACCGACTTCTTCCACACCGACTATAGTCTGTGGGACGGCGCCAAGGTCATTCCGCTGGCTATACCG
>JAHINZ010000119.1 GCA_018895795.1 Alphaproteobacteria bacterium | reverse complement strand
GAACGGATGGAAATGGTCATGGGGTCTGGCGTTCCGATCAGTGACCGTCGCGCCGGCGCGAGCCGGGCTGGGCGACTTCAAGCGCGGTCTTCAGGACGAGGGTGACGATCGCCAGCAGGCAAAGCAGGGCGGCGACCGAGAAGGCTCCGACGAAATCATACTCGTTATAGAGGATCTCGACGTGCAGCGGCATGGTGTTGATCAGGCCGCGGATGTGGCCGCTGACCACCGACACGGCGCCGAACTCGCCCATGGCGCGGGCGTTGCACAGCAAGACGCCATACAGCAGGCCCCAGCGCACATTGGGCGCGGTCACCCGCCAGAAGGTGTAGAGGCCCGAGGCCCCCATCGACACCGCCGCCTCCTCCTCGCTGACGCCCTGCTCCTGCATCAGCGGGATCAGTTCGCGGGCGATGAACGGGAAGGTCACGAAGATCGTCGCCAGGATGATGCCCGGGGCGGCGAAGATGATCCGCACGTCATGGTCCAGCAGACGCTCGCCGAACCAGCCCTGCAGGCCGAACACCAGCACATAGATCAGGCCGGCGACGACGGGCGACACCGAGAACGGCAGGTCGATCAGGGTGATCAGCAGGCTCTTGCCCGGAAAATCGTGCTTGGCCACCGCCCAGGCGGCGCACAGGCCGAACACCACATTGAACGGCACCGAAATGGCGGCCGTCAGCAGGGTCAGCTTGATCGCGGCGATGGCGTCGGGATCCGACACGGCGGCCAGGGCGGGTTGCAGGCCCTTGCGCAGGGCTTCGGCGAACACGGCGACCAGAGGCAGGATCAGCACCAGACCCAGAAAGACCAGCACCAGGGTGACGATCACGGCCTTGGCCCAGGCGGGGTCTTCGGTGGACAGGCGCGGCGCGGCCATCAGGAGAACCTTCTCGACCAGGCCTGGACGGCGTTGATGACCAGCAGCATCAGAAACGAGGCGCCCAGCATGACCACGGCGATCGCGGCGGCCCCGGCATAGTTGAACTGCTCCAGCTGGATGATGATCAGCAGCGGCGCGATCTCGGACTTGTAGGGCATGTTGCCGGCGATGAAGATCACCGAACCATACTCCCCCACGCCCCGAGCGAAGGCCAGGGCGAAGCCGGTCAGCCATGAAGGGCCCAGGGCCGGCAGAACGATGCGGGCGATGGTCGACAGCCGCCCGGCGCCCAGGCTGGCGGCGGCCTCCTCGACATCCGCCGACAGGTCGCGCAGCACCGGCTCGACCGTGCGCACCACGAACGGCAGGCCGATGAAGATCAGGGCGATGGTCACGCCGATCGGATTGTAGGCGACCTTGATCCCCAGCGGCGTCAGATAGGCGCCGATCCAGCCATTGGGTGCGTAGAGCGTCGCCAAGGCGATGCCCGCCACCGCCGTCGGCAAGGCGAACGGCAGGTCGACCAGGGCGTTGACCAGGGTCTTGCCCGGAAAGTCATAGCGCACCAGGGCCCAGGCGGTCAGCACGCCGAATACCCCGTTGATGGCGGCGGCCACCAGGGCGGCGCCGAAGGTCAGGCGATAGGCCGCCAGGGCGCGCGGCGAAAAGGCGGCGGCCGCGAACTGGGCGGGCGACAGCTCGGCGGCTTTCAGCGCCACCGCCGCCAGAGGGATCAGGACCACCAGCGACAGGATCGTCAGCGTCACGCCCAGGGTCAGGGTGAAACCCGGGATCGCCGACCGGCGGCGGAACAGCGGCCTGCGGGGCACGGGCCCCACGGGTCGGGAATCTGGGCGGATCGCGGCGGCGGCTTCGGCGGTCATGCTCTGATCGTCGTCCTGGGTCCGGCGAAGTCCGGGTGTGAAACGCGCGGGCCCGCTATCAGGTCCCGAGCGGCGTCTAGCTAGGCTAGGTTTAATCCCCACCGCGCTAGTGGGGTCAATTGAGAATTCCCCGACAAGGCCCTCAGAAAAACTCTCCCCCGCCGCCCTCGCGAGGACAAAATACCATACGGGTTAGGTCTGCCCGCCCTCCGCGTGCGACACCCGCCGCGGAGAAATAGACCATGCTTATGCTCGCCATTCCAATCGTCCTGATGCTGCTGGCCCTACTCGCCTGGCCCTCCGTCGAGCCGCACGCCAGACGCTGGCTGCGCCGCGCCGCTCAAAAGGGCCGACGCGACAATCAGGACTGAAGCGGCGCACGCGACCAAGCCGCCGGGAACCAATCCGCCGGCCTTGTCTTCTCAACATGACAAAGATGTCAGCGGCGCCCCCCGGAAGCGGGGTCGAAGTCCAGAACAAACACACCCGTCAGCCAGGGGTGGGTTTGGTAGGCCGGGAGGGGTTCGAACCCTCGACCATTCGATTAAAAGTCGAATGCTCTACCACTGAGCTACCGGCCCGCTCACGACGCGGCGTGGCCGGTGGAAGCGGCGCGGAACATAGTCGGGGGGCTCCCGCGCCGCAAGCGGGCTTTCGCCCTTGTTTCAGATGACGCCGCCAGCCTTGGCGCGTTAAGGTTCCACAATGCGCAAACTGTTGCTGACGGCCCTGATCTTTCCCGCGTCTCTGGCCGGCGCGCCGGTGTTCGCCCAGCAGCAGTCGCCGCCGCCGCCCGATGATTCGAAGATCCAGACCACCTCGGACGCCAACCGGGACGGTCTGGCCGGGGCGGTCAGCGCGCCGCTGCGCGACGTCAATATCGTCCGCACCAAGATCCCGTCCGTGCTGATCGAGGCGATGGCGGATCCCTACGCCCGACCGGCCCAGGTCACCTGTGTCGCCCTGATCGACCGGGTTCGCCCCCTCGACGTCGCCCTGGGCCAGGACCTGGATCAGCATCCGCCGGAAGAGAACGAAGACCTGATGGATCGCGGTCGCAAGGCCGCCGGCTCCGCCGCCCTGGGCGCGGTAGCCAGCGCCGCCCAGGACATGATCCCGATGCGCGGCTGGGTTCGAAAGCTGAGCGGCGCCGAGCGCCATGACCGCCTGGTGCAGAGCGCCATCACCTCGGGCAATGTCCGCCGGGCCTATCTGAAGGGTCTGGGCGAGGCCCGAGGCTGCAACCCGCCCGCCACGCCGCAACACCTGCCACCCGCCCCGCCGCCCCTCGTCGAGCCCGGGATGCCGCCGCCGGTCCCGCCCGGCGCGGGCCTCAAGCCGCGTTTCCCGATCAACTAGCGCTCTGGCGGGCCGCGAAGTCGCGACGGAAGGCTTCGAACCGCCCTTCGACGATGGCGGCGCGCATGGCCGCCGTCAGGGCCTGGAAGAAGGCGATGTTGTGCCAGGACAGCAGCACCTGGCCCAGGATCTCCTCGGCCTTGAACAGGTGGCGCAGATAGGCCTTGGAATAGTCGCGGCTGGCCGGGCAGTCGCTGGTGGGGTCCAGCGGCGTGTCGTCCTCGGCGAACCGGGCGTTCTTCAGATTGATCGGCCCGTCCCAGGTCCAGGCCTGACCGTGGCGGCCCGAACGGGTGGGCAGGACGCAGTCGAACATGTCGACGCCGCGGGCCACCGCCTCGACCAGGTCGATCGGCTTGCCCACGCCCATCAGATAGCGCGGCTTGTCGGCGGGCAGGAGGCCCGGCGCATAGTCCAGCACCTCGCACATCGCCGCATGCCCCTCGCCCACCGCCAGGCCGCCGATGGCGTAGCCGTCAAAGCCGATGTCCTGCAGCCGCTGCGACGACTCGCGGCGCAGGTTTTCAAAGGTCGAGCCCTGCTGGATGCCAAACAGCACCTGGCTGTCGCGCGTGCCGAACGCGGCCTTGGAGCGCGCGCCCCAGCGGGCCGACAACTCCATGCCCTCGCGGGCCCGCTTCTCCTCGGCCGGCCAGGCCACGCATTCGTCCAGTTGCATGACGATGTCGCTGCCCAGCAGATCGGCCTGGATCTCCATCGACCGCTCGGGGCTCAGCACATGCTTGGAGCCGTCGATATGGCTGGCGAAGGTGACGGCCTCTTCGGTGACCTTGCT
>JAHINZ010000118.1 GCA_018895795.1 Alphaproteobacteria bacterium | reverse complement strand
GGAGGAAGCTGTTGATCTCGTCGATAATGAAAACAGCCCGATCCAAAGTCATGATCGCCGTGAGAAGCGCGATGACCTGAGAAACGCCTGTCCCACTGGAATTGAGCGGAAAGCTCAGATCGACTCGCGCCATGGCCTCAGTCGGCCAGACTCTGACTTCTAGCTGGCTGCTGTCTGGCTTTGTTCGGATGCTGAGATTGCCGACCGTCGAGAAGATTTCTCTAAGGTGCTCGATCAACCTTGCAAAAACATCGCCTCGCTCATTCGCCAAGCTATGCAGGACATTGGGCAGATTGGAAGCGTTTTGGGTTAGGCGAGTGGCGTGGCCACCGGGGGCTTCGCCGATGGTCATCCGTTCCGCAGCAAAATAGAACATGTCACGGTTCCAAGCTTCCCAGACGATACCGGGCAGGCTGTCGGCGTTGCTAGCGTTAGTGATTGGTGGAGCAAGTTCACCGTTCGTCGGAACGACTAGAGCACTGAAAGGCTGGCTTCCCTGCGACAGCCAGAACAACTGATGCGAAGGATAAACGGAAGGCGAAAACGAAGCGCCTGGCGTCCGCTGAACCAAGAGGGTCACTGCAGGGCGTTTAAAGAACGCTTCAATGTAGCCGGGGACGTCATTTTCATTCGGCAAAGGGATGTGTTGTCCATTCCCAGCTCGCAGAATCCATTTCTCAAGCTCTGCTCCGCTGGCTTCGATCGCCAAGTCCACCAACGGGCTAGGGAGCCTAAAGGTTTCCCATCTATCGGGTGTTCGATGCCTGTCGTCGGGCAGGCTGGGCAGCAGTGCCCTGAGAAACGCGCTTTTTCCGGCGTTGTTCTGACCGATGATCAGGTTGATGCCGTCCGTAAAATTTATGACGCCGGAGTCGTTAAACGACTGAAATCCTTGCACGCGTGCGCTGACGAGCCGCATCTTCCCCCCTCATGTCGTCCGAGATGCCGACGCCCTGGCGTCGCGCCAAGCCTTACATCTCTTGGAGGCTGCAGCGTGCCGGTCTGGACAGGTCAGTCAAGGCCGGCCCTCCGGGCCGCCGCGGAGCGGCCGGTCGAAGACCGGGCCTTGAGTGACCTGTCCAGACCGGCGATCGTCTCGCCGTGAGATGTAAGGATGGCTCCCTTCGGCGCGAAGGAGCGCTTCGCACAATCGCAATTCATCCGCTCTCCCCGGCTTTCGCCGGGGAGAGCGGACCCTAGAACCGGTGGAAGTCGGACCCGCTCCCGAGCCCCCCTTCCATCCTTGACGATCACCACATTTGGTAGTATTCAACCAATATGAGCGAATTCGCTCAGGTGTTTCCCATGCCCCATGCGAAAATCCTTCTGCCGGCTCAATGCCGGGGCGCCCGCGGCCTTCTCAACTGGTCGCAAGGCGAGCTGGCCGATCGGGCCGGCGTGTCGCGCAGCACGGTCAAGGACTTCGAAACCGAGCGCCATGCGTTGCACCATAGCACCGAACGTCTGCTGATCGAGGCGATCGAGACGGGCGGGGTGATGCTGATCTTCGCCGACGCGGCGGGGCCCGGCGTACGATTGAAATCGGCGATCTGACGAAAACGGAAAAACGGAAAGAGGACAGCGCGTGCCGCACGAGGTTTCCCCCGCGGACTACAAGGATCTGGTCCTGTTCCTGGCCACCGCGGGCGTCGTCGCGCCGATCTTCAAGCGCCTGAAGCTCAATCCCATCCTCGGCTTCCTGCTGGCCGGCGTGATCCTGGGGCCGTTCGGCCTGGGCCGCTTCATCCACATCGCCCCGTGGCTGGACTATGTGACCGTCGACAATCCCGACGAGATCGCCCAGCTGGCCGAGTTCGGCGTGGTGTTCCTGCTGTTCATGATCGGGCTGGAGCTGTCGTGGGAGCGGCTGCGGCTGATGCGCAAGCTGGTGTTCGGCCTGGGCGCGGCCCAGGTGGTCGGCTGCTCGATCGCCCTGGGCCTGGGGGCTATGGCGATGGGCCAGGAGCCGGTCTCGGCCCTGGTGATCGGCGCGGCCCTGACCCTGTCATCGACCGCCATCGCCGTTCCGGTGCTGGCCGAGCGGCGCAGGCTGCATGCCGACGGCGGCCGGGCGACGTTCTCGGTGCTGTTGTTCCAGGACCTGGCCGTGGCCCCGATCCTGATCACCCTGACCATATTGGGACGCGGCGACGGCGCCTTCGCCCTGAAGGATCTGATGTCCTTGGGCCCCGCCGCCCTGGGGCTGGGGGCGATCGTGCTGGTCGGCCGGCTGGCCCTGCGGCCGATGCTGAAATCCGTCGCCAAGGCCAAGAGCGAAGAGATGTTCATGGCCGCCTGCCTGCTGGTGATCATCGGCGCGGGCCTGGTCAGCGCGCTGTCGGGCCTGTCCATGGCCCTGGGCGCTTTCGTGGCCGGGGTGCTGCTGGCCGAGACCGAGTATCGCCACGAGGTCGAGGTCAAGATCGAGCCGTTCAAGAGCCTGCTGCTCAGCCTGTTCTTCGTGTCGCTGGGCATCCGGCTGGACCTGTCGCTGCTGGTCGCCGAGCCCTTGCTGGTGCTGGGCGTCGCCGTCGGCCTGCTGGCGGTGAAGGCGGCCCTGATCTTCGGTCTTGGAATGGCCTCGCGCCTGGGCGGCAAGGCCTCGGCCGAGGCGGCGCTGATCCTGGCGGCCGGCGGCGAGTTCGCCTTCGTCATTCTGGACAACGCCATGGGCGCCCATGTGGTGCCGCGCGACATCGGCCGGATGGTTCTGGTCTCGGCCACACTGACCATGTTCCTGATCCCGGCCCTGGCGGCCCTGGGGGCGCGACTGGGTCGCAAGACGGCCCAGTCCAAGATCTCGGAGGCCCCGACCGGCGGCCCCGACCGCGTCGGGCCCGAGCCCGAAGGCCAGGTTCTGGTCGTCGGTTACGGCCGGGTGGGCCAGCTGGTCTGCGACATGCTGAGCCGCCATGATCTGCCCTGGGTGACCATCGAACGCGACGCCCGGCTGGTCGAGCAGGGGCGGCGCGACGGCAGCCGGATCTTCTATGGCGACGCCTCGCGGGCCGAGCTGCTGGAGCGCTGCGGCCTGGCCACGGCTCGGGCCCTGGTGGTGACGATGGACGCGCCCGACGGTGTCGAGGCGGTGGTGGCCGCCGCCCGTGGCGCGCGGCCGGACCTGATCATCGTGGCCCGCGCCCGCGACGCCCGTCACGCGGCGCGGCTGTACGAGCTGGGCGCCACCGACGCCGTGCCCGAAACCATCGAGGCCAGCCTGCAGCTGTCCGAGGCGGTGCTGGTCGATATCGGCGTGCCTATGGGTCTGGTGATCGCCTCGATCCACGAGCGCCGCGACGAATATCGCAAGGTGCTCAACCGGCCCGACGCCCTGGGCGGGCGCCGCAAGCGGCTGCGGGACGCCGCCTTGCGCTAGGGCCCGGCCCGGACGGCGTCTGATCGCTTGGCTCGAACAGGCGCGAGCGGCGGTCGATCAGCCTTGGCTGTCCAGATAGAGCGCCAGCCG
>JAHINZ010000117.1 GCA_018895795.1 Alphaproteobacteria bacterium | reverse complement strand
CGGGGCGATCTTGCAGCCGCAGCCGCCGCCATGGGCCAGGGAGGTCAGGCGGACGGGATCGGGCGGGGACTTGGACGGGGACGGGGACGGGGACGGGGACAAGGGCGCGCTCCTGGAACTTGCGCGCGGACCTTACGATTCCCCGACGCCTCGCGCATAGTCGCCCTGGCGAAAAGCCGCGATGACGAGACCTGACCGTATGATGATCGACCCCCGGCGAAGCTTTGAGCGGCCATGAAGCCGCTTCAGGTGCTGAAATCCGCCGATCCGGCCGCCCTGGCGGCCTTTGACCTGATCATCGATGTGCGCAGCCCCGGCGAGTTCGCCCAGGATCACCTGCCCGGCGCGGTCAACCTGCCGGTGCTGGACGACGCCCAACGCGCCGAGGTCGGCACGATCTATGTCCAGGAGTCGCGGCTGCGCGCCAACCGGATCGGCGCGGCCCATGTGGCCCGCAACATCGCCCATCACCTGGAGACCGCCCTGGCCGACAAGCCCGAGGGCTTCAAGCCGCTGGTCTATTGCTGGCGCGGCGGTCAGAGGTCCAACGCCCTGGCCACCATCCTGCAGCGGGTGGGCTGGCCGACGGCGGTGCTGGACGGCGGCTATCGCACCTATCGCCGCTGGGTGCAGGCCCGGCTGTATGATGAGCCCTGCGCCCTGGACCTGATCCTGCTGGACGGCGACACCGGCTCGGCCAAGACGGCGATCCTGCACGCCCTGGCGCGGCGCGGCGTGCAGGTGGTGGATCTGGAGGGTCTGGCCTGTCATCGCGGCTCGCTGTTCGGGGCCCTGGCCGGCCAGGACCAGCCCGACCAGAAGGGCTTCGAGAGCCAACTGCTGGCGGCCTTCGACGCCCTCGACCCGACCCGGCCCGTGGTGCTGGAGGCCGAATCCAGCAAGATCGGCAACCGCGTGCTGCCGCCGATGCTGTGGACGGCCATGCGCCAGGCGTCGCGTATCGAGGTCACCGCTCCTCTGCCCGAGCGGGCCCGCTATCTGGTCGAGGCCTATGGCGACATCGCCGCAAGCCGCGAGCGGCTGCTGGCCCTGCTGGACCGCCTGCCCATCGCGCCCAGCCCCAAGCGCCTGGCCGCCTGGCATCAGATGGTCGAGCAGGGCGACCTGGCGGGCCTGGCCGAGGCCCTGATGGTCCTGCACTACGACCCCGCCTATGCCCGCGAGCGCCGCAAGTCAGGGCAGCCGACCCTGCAGAGCCTGGCCCTGGCGCGGCTGGATCCGGCGGCGCTGGAGCAGGCGGCGGCGCGGATTGCGGAGATCCTCGCGGCGCGAGCGGGGTAGGGGGGCCTTCTCCTCCTCACCCGCGCGGGGGAGAGGACTTGCCGCGCCAGCCACCTCCGCGCCGGAGGGAGCCATCCTTACATCTCACGGCGAGACGATCGCCGGTCTGGACAGGTCACTCAAGGACGGCCCTGCGGGCCGCCGCGGAGCGGCCGGTCGAAGACCGGTCCTTGACTGACCTGTCCAGACCGGCACGCTGCAGCCTTCAAGAGATGTAAGGCTTGGCGCGACGCGGGGCGTCGGCTTGCGGGCGGGAAGCCAAGGCGGGCTTTCGACCCTGATCGAACCTATTTCCCTCTTCCATAGGGAGAGGGAGCAATGTCCGCCCTCCACCCCCAGCAACCCTCCAAAACGCCCCCTCCGCGCCCCCCTCCGCTACCCGCCAGCGTCCGCTCCACCGCCGCCAGGGCGGGGCGTCCGCCTTGCCGGCGCATCCGCGCACCCGGAACCTGCGCAGACTTACATCCAAGACGTGGGCCTATGATGGAAACAACCAAGACACGGCGCGTGAGGGCGCGCGTCGCACAGATCGCGAAGTATCACCGATGACCATCAAGCTCAGTACACTGACAGTATCGCTGGTGATGGCCCTGTCCACGCCCGTTGTAGCCCAGGTTCCGGGCTCGGGCGAGTTCGTCCGCCCCACGGCGATGACCACAACCCAGAGCGCGACCTGCGGCGCCCAGGAGGTGCTTCTTTCGCTGCGATCCAGTCCAGCCGGGGTTACGGCCCTCAATGTCGTCACGCCGGGAACCGATCCGATCACGATGGCGAAGAAGATATCGTCAGAGGTTCAAGACTTGAAGCTGGTGTCTCAGATCCGCATTTACTGTGGAGACACGGTCATGTTCGAAATCCTCGGATACCCTGATTGGCAGGGCGGCAACAACGCAATGACGACCAGATTTTTGATCGTCGGGGGCAACTACCTCACGCGCGTTCCGGGCTAGTCGCCGCTCCCGCGCGCGCCCCTCCGCTACCCCGCCAACGCCCGCTCCACCGCCGCCAGGGCGTGGAGCTCGGTGGTGTCGAACACCGGGACGCTGCTGTCCTCCGCCCCGATCAGCAGCATGATCTCCGTGCACCCCAGGATCACCGCCTGGGCGCCGCGCGCCACCAGCCGGGCGATCACCGCGCGATAGATCTCGCGCGAGGCGCCCAGCACCTGGCCGGCCACCAGTTCGCGATAGATGACCTCGTGCACGGCCGCCCGGTCGTCGGCCTCGGGGACCAGCACGGTCAGGCCGTGGGTCTTCTCCAGCCGGCCGCGATAGAAGTCGTGCTCCATCGTGAAGGCCGTGCCCAGCAGGCCCACGGTGGTCAGGCCGGCGGCCTTGATCGCCTCGGCGGTCGGGTCGGCGATGTGCAGCAGGGGGATGTGGACCGCCGCCTCGATGGCCTCGACCTCGCGGTGCATGGTGTTGGTGCACAGCACCAGGAAGTCGGCCCCGCCGGCCTCCAGGGCCCGGGCGGCGTCGGCCAGGCGGCGCGACAGTTCGGGCCAGCGCCCGGCGTGCTGCAGGGCCTCGATCTCGGAAAAGTCGAACGACCACATCAGGACGCGGGCCGAGGCGACGCCGCCCAGCCGGTCGCGCACGGCCTCATTGATCAGCCGGTAGTACTGGGCCGAGCTTTCCCAGCTCATCCCGCCGATCAGGCCGATGATCGCTTGGTGGGTCATGGAGGGTTCCTCGAGGTCTTCCTTCTCCCCTTGCGGGAGAAGGTGGCCACGTAGCGGACGGATGAGGGGTTGATAGGCCTGTCGGAAAGGTCCGCGCGACCCCTCTCCCGGCCCTGCGGGCCACCCTCTCCCGCAAGGGGAGAGGGGAAATTTCAGTCCTTCAACGGCCGCAGCCGGTTCACATGGCCCATCTTGCGGCCGGGGCGGGCCTCGCCCTTGCCATAGAGGTGCAGGCGGGTCTCGGGCTCGCCGGCCAGCTTCTTCCAGGCCTCGATGTCGGCGCCCAGCAGATTGGTCATTTCCACATGGGCGTGAGGCTGGGTGGGACCCAGCGGCCAGCCGGCGACGGCGCGGATGTGCTGCTCGAACTGGTCGACCTCGCAGCCGTCCTGGGTCCAGTGGCCGGTATTGTGGACACGGGGGGCGAACTCGTTGACCAGCAGCTTGCCGCCGGCCAGCTCGAACAGCTCCACCCCGATCACGCCGACATAGTCCAGGGCGGTGAGGATCTTGATGACGATGGTCTCGGCCTGGTCGCGGGTGGCCGGGGTGACCTTGGCTGGGGCGACCGTGCGCTTGAGCACCCCGCCCTCGTGGTGATTGTCCGACAACGGATAACAGGCGATCTCGCCGTCGCGGCCGCGGGCGGCGATCACCGACAGCTCGCGCCCGAAGTCGGCGGGGGCTTCCAGGATGGCGGCCTGCCGGCCGATCGTCTCGAACGCGGCCTCGGCGTCGGTGGCGCGCTGGATCCAGGCCTGACCCTTGCCGTCATAGCCCTCGCGGCGGGTCTTCAGCAGCGACGGCGCGCCGATCCTGGCCACGGCGGCGGCCAGGCTGTCGGCGTCCTTGACCGCCGCGAAGGCCACGGTGGGCACGCCGATCTCGGCCAGGAAGCTCTTTTCGATCACCCGGTCCTGGGCGGCGGCCAGGGCCTTGGCGCCCGGCGAGACCACGGCCCCCAGGGCGGTCAGCTCGGCCACGGTGTCGGCCGGGACGTTCTCGAACTCATAGGTGATGACGTCGCAGGCCTCGGCCAGGCGCTTCAGCGCCCAGCGGTCGTCATAGGCGGCGACGATCTGGCGGGCGGCGACCCGGCCGGCGGGGCTGTTCTCCTCCGGATCCAGGATCACCACGTCAAAGCCCAGCCGCGCGGCGGCCAGGGCCAGCATGCGGCCCAGCTGGCCGCCGCCCAGGATGCCGAGGGTCGAGCCGGGCGGCAGGGGGCCGGCCAACAGGGGCGCGGAGCGGGAGGCGGCGTCGCTCATGCCCTAGTCCTCGACGGTTTCGGCGACGCTGTCGGTCATGGCCTGACGGAAGACGGCCAGGCGTTGGGCCAGGGCCGGATCGGACAGGGCCAGGATCTGGGCGGCCAGCAGGCCGGCGTTCTTGGCCCCCGCCTCGCCGATCGCCAGGGTGGCGACGGGAACCCCGCCGGGCATCTGGACGATGGACAGCAGGGAATCCAGGCCGCTCAGCGCCTTGGACCGCACCGGCACGCCCAGCACCGGCAGGTTGGTCATCGAGGCGGCCATGCCCGGCAGGTGGGCCGCGCCGCCGGCCCCGGCGATGATCACCTTGAAGCCCTGGTCCTGGGCGCCGGTGGCGAAGTCGAACAGGCGCTGGGGCGTGCGGTGGGCCGAGATCACCTTGGCCTCATAGGTCACGCCGAGGCTGTCGAGCGCGTCGGCGGCCCCCTTCATCGTCGGCCAGTCGGAGCGGCTGCCCATGATGATGGCGACGGGCGGCG
>JAHINZ010000001.1 GCA_018895795.1 Alphaproteobacteria bacterium | reverse complement strand
TTCGTCGACAAGCGCTTCCAGCGGATCTATCGCTGGACCGAAGCGCGGGGGCTGGAGGTGGTGCGCGACCATGCGCTCGACCCGGTGAACCTGGCGGTCGACCGCTCCGGCAAGCTCCTGGTGCTGTCCTCGTACGGGCCGGAGGGAAGCGTCTATTCGATCGACCCGGTCGGGTCGAAGGACCAACTGACGATGATAGTGGCAACCCCGTCTGCGTCGCGCTCGGACTCCAAGACGCTGCTGCCGGTCAACTGGTGGAACAACGGCGAGTTCAGGGATCAGTACGATCCGTCGACCGACCACTTCACCACCCTGGCTGAGATGTTCGCCCGCGACGCGGGCGCGGCGAAGGCCAAGGAATACGTCTCGCCCGACGGCAGCCTTGCCCTGCCGGCCTTCCGCGTGTGGGAGCAGGGCCCCCCTGACCATGTCGGCTGGCGCTGGTCCGACACCCTCCAGACCCATGGGTTGATCGGGGCCGCCCTCGGCGAGCGTCTGTTCGTGACTAACGAGTCCGAGGGCAAGACCTACAGCGGCAAGGTCGGTCCGGGTGGCGCCCTGACGGACCTGAAGGTGTTCGCCAATCGGGGCGGGGAGAGCGTCGCGGTCGACGGCCAAGGGCAGGTATTTGTCGCCAACGGCCAGATCTTCAAATACACGGCCGCTGGCCAACCCGCCGGGCGCATCGACCTCCCCGAGCGGCCGCTACAGCTGATCTTCGGCGGTCCCGACAGGCGCACACTGTTCGTCCTGACCCACCACACGCTCTACGCGGTGACGCCGTGACGCGCCCGCAATGAGCCTGATTTCCGCTGACCGGCCCGCACGCCGACACGGCGTCCATCTCCACCCCTGACTAGTCCCGGCCTCGCGCCGGGACGCTTTTTTACGAGGTTCTCAATGCGCGGTTGGGTGGTGATAGGAATGGCGGGCGCGGTCCTGCTGTCGGCGGGCGCCGCTTCGGCAGCGCCGTTGGCGACGGCTTCGGTATCGATTTTCACGACCGCGCCCGAGGATTCCAGCGCCGTGTTTGCGCGCGCCGTGGGCGATGGCCGCGCTGACGACACCGCCGCCCTTCAGGCCGCGATCGATGCGGCGGCGGCCAAGGATGGCGGAGGCTTGGTCTTCCTCCCATCGGGCCGCTACCGGATCAGCAGAACGATCTTTCTGTGGCCCGGCGTGCGCGTGTTCGGCGTGGGCCCGACCCGACCGGTGATCCTGCTCGCTGACAGGGCTCCCGGGTTCCAGAAGGGGCTCGCGAACATGGTGATCTTTGCCGGAGCCAAGCCGGACCCGGCGCGCCGCGTTGCATTTCCGCCGCCCGGGAGCGTTCCCTTCAATAAGGACATCACCGACGCCAATTCCGGGACGTTCTATTCGGCGATGAGCAATATCGACTTCAAGATCGGCCAAGGCAATCCGGCGGCGACGGCGATCCGTTTCCATGCAGCCCAGCACGCCTATCTCAGCCACATGACATTCGACATCGGTTCTGGCCTGGCGGGTCTGTATCAAGTCGCCAACGAGGCCGAGGACCTGCACTTCAGGGGCGGTCGCTACGGTATCCTGGCCGAAAAGACCTCACCGGCCTGGGGTTTTGTCCTGCTCGACTCCACCTTTGAGGGGCAAGGGGACGCGGCGATCCGTGAGCACGAGGCTGGGCTCACCCTGGTCAACGTGACCCTGCGCGATACGCCGGTCGGGATTGAGATCGACCGGGGCTACGGCGACTGGCTCTGGGGTAAGGACGTCCGTTTCGAGAACGTCTCGAACGCCGGTGTCGTGATCTCGAATGAAAACAGCGCTTACACCCAGGTCGGTTTCGCGAACGCCGTGGCCGTCAACACGCCCGTGTTCGCCCGCTTCCGCGACAGCGACAAGACCGTGCTTGGCGACGGGCGCGTCTATCGGGTCACCGAATTCAATCACGGCCTGGCCCTGCCGGGCCTTGGCCAGATGGGTGCGATCAAGACCCACATGAAGGTGGAGGCCGTCACGGCCTTGCCCGGCCCGCGCGCGTCCGCGATCCGCGCCCTGCCTGCCGTGGCCGAATGGACTAACGTTCGCGCGCTCGGCGCCAAGGGCGACAACGTCACCGACGATACCGCCGCCATCCAAGGGGCCATCGACAGGCATCGCGTCATCTATTTTCCGGCGGGCTTCTACGTCGTCACCGACACCCTGAAACTGCGACCCGACAGCGTGCTGATCGGTCTGCACCCCAGCCTGACCCAGATCGTATTGCCTGATCGCACGCCAAGCTATCAGGGCGTCGGCGCGCCCAAGGCGCTGGTTTCGTCGGCGGGCGGGGGCGACAACATCGTCTCAGGCCTGGGCCTGAACACCGGTGGCATAAATTCTCGCGCCACGGCGCTGCTGTGGACCGCCGGCGCGGACTCGATGGTCAATGACGTCAAGTTCCAGGGCGGCCATGGCACCAATCTGTACGATGGGACCCGGTTTAATCCCTACAACGCCAACGCCACGGCCGACGCCGACCCGGCCAAACGCTGGGCGGGCCAGTATCCCAGCCTGTGGGTGACGGACGGCGGCGGCGGGACGTTCGCCAACCTCTGGAGCCCCAGCACCTACGCCTATTCGGGCGTCTATATCTCCGACACCCAGACGCCCGGTCATGTCTACCAAGCCTCGGTCGAACACCATATGCGCGCCGAGATAAGCCTCAATCGGGTCGCGCATTGGGAGTTTCTGGCCCCGCAGACCGAGGAAGAGGCCGGCGAGGGCGAGGACACCGTCTCGCTGGAGATTCGGGACTCGCACGACATTCTCGTGGCCAATTATCACGCCTATCGCGTGACCCGGACGCGCAAGCCGGCGCTGGCGGCGGCGAAGATCTATAATTCCCATGACATCCGCTTCCGCAACGTGGCGGTGAACGCCGAAAGCGGGGTGGGTCTCTGTGACGAGAACGGCTGCGCCACCTTTCTGCGCCTGAGCAAGTATCCCTATGAGAACGCCATTCAGGACGTGACGAGCGGGCTCATGGTGCGCGAACGGCAGTTCGCGACGCTGGATCTGCCGGCCAACCCGCCGCCGGTTTCACCGTCCATCTTCCCCGCTGGGGCGCGCGTGGAAAAGCTGGCCGACGGATTCCATTCATTGGGTGGCGGCGCCATCGACGCCGTTGGGACGCTGTACTTCACCGACCGCCGGCACCAGCGCATCTACAGCTGGTCGGAGGCGCGCAAGCTGTCCATCGTCCGCGATAACGCCCTGGACCCGATCAACCTCGCCGTCGACAAGTCTGGAAACCTGCTCGTGCTGTCTTCAGACGGCCGTGACGGCGCCGTCTACAGCTTCAAGCCGGGCAACCCCGATACCGAGGTCACCGTGATCGCGCCGACCCCGGCGGACGACCATCCAGGCGTGGCGGAGGTGCTTCCGGTCAACTGGTGGATCAACGGCGAATTCCAAGATCAGCTGGATCTTCAGACCTATCAGTTCACGACCCTGGAGCAGATGTTCGCCCGCAACATGGCTCTTCCCAAGGCGAAGGAATACGTCTCGCCCGACGGTAGCCTGGCCCTGCCGGCCTATCGCGTTTTCCAGATGGGCCCGCCGGACTTCCGAGGTTTGCGGTTCTCCGATTCGCTCGACACCTACGGTTTCGCAACGGCCGAGCCGGGAAAGCGAGTGTTCGTCACCAACAGCTCGGAGAATAAGACCTATAGCGGCCTGGTCGGTCCGCACGGCGCGGTTACCGATCTGAAACCCTTCGCCAACCGCGGCGGCGAAAGCGTCGCGACAGACGGGGAGGGGCGCGTGTACGTCGCTAATGGCCAGGTGTTCGTCTACGCGCCTGACGGGCGCGAATTAGGTCGCCTGGATATTCCCGAACGGCCGCTACAGCTGGTCTTCGGCGGACCTGACAAACTCACGCTTTTCGTCCTTAGCCATCACGCCCTTTACGCGGTTCGGCATCCCTGAGTCCCAGACGAGGCGGCCTCTGAGGGGGCGAAGGCCGTACTCGGCCAGTCCCCGAGGCCGCCTGTGTCGGCGCGCGGGATCAGCCGACCTACGACCTTGGTCGTAATGGCTCGCGTCCCTTTTGTCTGACAGCTTCACGCTAGGCCATCGCAGATGGACTCAACGAAAAACGGGAGCCTACCAGGATGAGTGCTTTAGGTCGGACGGGAGGGGGATCTCCCTTTTTGAAGGTGTTGTTCGCGACCAGCGCGGTCGCGATGATCGTATCGGCGGGATCCGCCAGCGCACAAGCGGCGCAGGCTCCCGCATCGGCGGAGCCCGCCGCAACGGCCTTGACCGAGATCGTGGTCACCGGGTCCCGGATCCGCTCCACCGGCTTTACCGCGCCCACGCCGACCCAGGTTCTGGGTGAGGCTGACCTGAAGCGCAGCGCCGAGCCGAACATCTTCACGACCATCGCTCAGTTGCCTTCCCTGCAAGGGTCCACGGGCGCGACCACGGGCACGTTCAGCACGTCGAGCGGTCAGCAGGGGCTGAGCTCGTTCTCGTTGCGCGGCTTGGGCACCATCCGGACCCTGACCCTGCTGGACGGCCAACGGGTCGTCGCGGCCAATGTCACCGGCGTTCCCGACATCAGCCTGTTCCCTCAGCTGCTGGTCCAGCGCGTCGACGTCGTGACAGGCGGCGCGTCGGCGTCCTATGGCTCTGACGCCGTCGGCGGCGTCGTCAACTTCATCACCAACAAGCGGTTCGAAGGCTTCAAGGCCAATCTCGAGGCGGGTGTCACGACCTACGGCGACAACAAGCAGTATTTGCTGCAGGTCGCGGCGGGGAAGGCCTTCCTGAACGATCGCCTGCACGTTCAGGCCAGCGGCGAGTACGACCAGGAGCAGGGCGTTCCCGCCGGCGGCTTCGGCGAGGACGCGCCCGGAAGCCGCAATTGGTACACGACCGCGACGCTGATCAATCGCGGCGTCACCAATGACGGTTCGCCGCAGTACCTCTATCGCGAACACGCCCAAGCCTATCAGTACACGAAGTATGGCTTGATCAGCGCTGGACCGCTGCAGGGCACGGCGTTCGACAAGAGCGGCAATCCCTTCACCTTCCAATACGGCTCGAACGGCGTGCCGTCCAAGGCCGCCAACGGCGCGGTCATCGGCTGCTATTCGTCCGGCGGCTTCTGCCTCGGCGGCGATCTGTCGGGCAATGTCGGCGTCGGCACGTCGCTGCAGTCGAAGCTGAAGCGTATAAACAGCTACAGCCGTGTCGGCTTTGATCTCGACGCCAACAACGAAATCTACGCGACCTTCAACGCCGCCCGCGTGGAAACCAGCAACCAACCCAATCCGGGCGGGGCCACCACCGGCCTGACGATGTCCTGTTCGAACCCCTACCTGCCGGCTTCGATCGTGGCCGGCTGCGCCGCCAACAACATCTCCAGCTTCACCTTCGGCACCAGCAATGCGCTGTTGCCCCGGAACATCTCGGTGCATCCGACGCGGACCCAATATCGCGGCGTGGTCGGCGCGGACGGGAAGTTCACCGCTCTAGGCACGGATTGGCGCTACGACGCCTACTATGAGCACGGCGAGAACACGACCAACATCCACGTTCGCGACATCCTGCTCAACCCGCGTTATCGGCAAGCCATTCAGGCCACGCGGGTCAATGGACAAATCGTGTGCGCCGACGCGACGGCCCGCGCCAACGGCTGCGTGCCGATCAATATCTTCGGCGGGCAGACGCCGAGCGAAGCGGCGCTGGCTTACATCACGCCGAAAAACGGGCCATCCCAGCACTCGGTCCAGAAACAGGACGTCGCCAGCCTAAACTTCAGCGGCGAGCCGTTCT
>JAHINZ010000116.1 GCA_018895795.1 Alphaproteobacteria bacterium | reverse complement strand
TGCGAGAAGGAGGGCATCACGCCCGCCGACCTCGACCTGGTGGAGATCAACGAGGCGTTCGCCGCCGTGGGCATCGTCTCCACCCGCAAGCTGGGCATCGACGAGGACAAGGTGAACGTCAACGGCGGGGCCATCGCGCTCGGCCACCCCATCGGCATGTCCGGGGCCCGTATCGCGCTGAGCCTGGCGCTGGAGCTCAAGCGTCGCGGTGGCGGCGTGGGTGCGGCCGCGCTGTGCGGTGGCGGTGGGCAGGGCGATGCCCTGATCATCCGGGTGCCGGCCGCGAGCTGACACCTCGGTGATGGCGCGGCGGCTCGACGTTCCCCACCTGGTGGAGCGGGCCCGGCGGGGAGAGCAGCTCGCCGTCGGGCGGCTGCTGTCGCTCGTGGAGTCCGAGACCCCCGAAGTCTTCGCCGTCCTCGACGAGGTCGTCAAGGAACATCCGGTGATGCTCAACCGAGCGCCGACTTTGCACCGCCTCGGCATCCAGGCTTTCGAGCCCGTTCTCGTCGAGGGCAAGGCTATCAAGCTTCACCCCCTCGGCTGCAAGGCATTCAACGCCGACTTCGACGGCGACCAGATGGCTGTCCACGTGCCGCTGTCGCTGGAGGCGCAACTCGAAGCGCGCGTCCTGATGATGTCGACCAACAACATCCTGTCGCCCGCCAACGGTCGCCCGATCATCGTGCCGTCGCAGGACATCGTCCTGGGTCTGTACTACCTGTCGGTCGCTCGCGAAGGTGAGCCGGGCGAAGGCAAGATCTTCGCCGACCTGGGCGAGATCGAAGCCGCCATGGACGCCGGCGTCGTCAGCCTGCACGCCAGGATCAAGTCGCGCTTCACGGAAGTGGACGCCGATGGCGTGGCGCGTCGCCGCGTGATCGACACCACGCCGGGCCGGATGAAGATCGCCGCCCTGCTGCCGCGTCACCCGCAGGTGGGTCACCGCCTGATCGAGAAGGCCCTGACCAAGAAGGAAATCGGCAATCTGATCGACATCGTCTACCGCCACTGCGGTCAGAAGGCGACGGTGATCTTTGCCGACCAGATCATGGGTCTGGGCTTCAAGGAAGCGGCCAAGGCCGGCATTTCCTTCGGCAAGGACGACATCATCATCCCCAAGCGGAAAGAGGCGATCGTCGCCGAAACCCGCACCCTGGCGGAAGAGTACGAGCAACAGTACGCCGACGGCCTGATCACCAAGGGCGAGAAGTACAACAAGGTCGTTGACGCCTGGGCCAAGGCCACCGACCGCGTCGCCGACGAGATGATGGCCGAGCTTCAGATGAAGCATCTGGACGAGAACGGCCGCGAGAAGGAGATCAACGCCATCTACATGATGGCCCACTCCGGCGCTCGTGGTTCGCAAGCCCAGATGAAGCAACTGGGCGGCATGCGCGGTCTGATGGCCAAGCCCTCGGGCGAGATCATCGAGACCCCGATCGTCTCGAACTTCAAGGAAGGCCTGACCGTTCAGGAATACTTCAACTCGACCCACGGCGCCCGTAAGGGCCTGGCGGACACCGCGCTGAAGACCGCCAACTCCGGCTATCTGACCCGTCGTCTGGTCGACGTGGCGCAGGACTGCATCATCGTCGAGGAAGACTGCGGCACCACGCGGGGCATCACCCTGCGCGCCGTGGTCGAGGGCGGCGACGTCCTCGTCTCGCTGGGCATGCGCGTCCTGGGCCGCTTCTCGGCCGAGGACATCAAGGATCCGGCGACCGGCGAACTGGTCGTGCCCGCCGACACCTATCTGACCGAGAACATGGCCGACGCCATCGAAGCGGCTGCTGTGCAGTCGGTGAAGGTGCGTTCGGTTCTGACCTGCGAGGCCAAGATCGGCGTCTGCGGCGCCTGCTACGGTCGCGACCTGGCGCGTGGTACGCCGGTCAACATCGGTGAAGCGGTCGGCGTCATCGCCGCCCAATCCATCGGCGAGCCCGGCACCCAGCTGACGATGCGGACCTTCCACATCGGCGGCACCGCCCAGGTGGCCGAGCAGTCGTTCTTCGAAAGCAGCAACGACGGTACGGTCCGCGTGACCGGCGCCACCGTTGTCGGCACCGAAGGCTTCCTGGTCGTCATGAGCCGCAACACGGCCGTGAGCGTCCTGGTCGACGGCAAGGAACGTGAAAACTACAAGCCGCCGTACGGCGCGCGTCTGAAGGTCAAGGACGGCGACAAGGTCAAGCGGGGCCAGCGTCTGGCCGATTGGGACCCCTACACCACCCCGATCATCACCGAAGTGGCCGGCAAGATCCGGGCGGAAGACCTGGTGGACGGCTTCTCCGTCCGCGAGGAAACCGACGAAGCCACCGGTATCGCGCAGCGCGTGATCGCCGACTGGCGGACCTCGGCCCGCGCCGCCGACCTGCGTCCCGCCATGGGCGTTCTGGCCGAGGACGGCTCCTATGTCCGCCTCGCCAACGGCGGTGAGGCCCGCTACCTGATGTCGGTCGGGGCCATTCTGTCCGTCGGTGACGGCGACATGGTCAAGCCGGGCGAGGTCATCGCGCGGATCCCCACCGAAGGCGCCAAGACCCGCGACATCACCGGTGGTCTGCCGCGCGTCGCCGAACTGTTCGAAGCCCGCCGTCCCAAGGACTGCGCGG
>JAHINZ010000115.1 GCA_018895795.1 Alphaproteobacteria bacterium | reverse complement strand
GGTCAGCGTCGAGGAAGGCGCGCATGTCGACCGTGGCGCTGTCCTCGCGCTCCTGGATCAGGATCGCGCCGCGCTGTTGGTCGACCAGGCTGCAGCTGAGACCGCGCAACTCCGGGCGGCTTGGCGCGGTGCTCAGGCAAAGGCGTCGGCGGCGCAGTCGGAGGCCGATCGACTGGCGCGTTTAGCCAAAGCGGATGCGGTGACGCGGCGCGAGGCCGAACAGGCCCGTCAGGCGGCTGCGATCGCTGGGGCGCAGAGCGAAGAGGCCGGACGCGCCGTCGATGTGGCGCGGGTGCATCAACGACTGGCCGAGCTTGAGAAAAGCGCTCTGGCCGTGCGGGCGCCGATGGCTGGTCTGATCTTGCGTCGGGTTGCGGCCGTGGGCGGCGCGGCCGTGCCCGGCTCCGGAACGCCACTGTTTGTTCTGGCCCCTGACGGGCCGCGCATCGTCAGGGCTGAGCTCGACGAAGCTTTCGTCGGCAAGGTCGCGGCGGGGGCGACGGCGTGGATCACAGACGCCAGCGGTGGCGGCCAAGCTCTCAAGGCGCGCGTCGTCCGCGTATCGCCGGCTTTCGAGGCCGCAACGTTTGAGGACGAGTCCGGCCCGCGCGCTGACGGCCGGGTCTTGCGTCTCACCCTGGCGTTTGATGAACCCAATGACCTGCGATTGGGCCAGCGGGTGCTAGCGAGGATCGGTCGATGATCGGCCATGTTCTGGCGGCCTTGTTGACGGTTGTAGCGCCAATCGCGCCATCGACCCGTTCGACCGGGACAGCGCCCCCGGTCGCGACACCCGCCGAGGCGCAATGGTCGCCCGATCTGGGCGATCCCGTGCTGGCGAATTTGATCGCCCGCGCCAGGCTTGGCTCACTGAATGTCCGCATGGCCCTCGCGCGGCTGGAAAGCGCCCGCGCCGACGTCGATCTGGCGCGAGCCGGTTCCCGACCGCAGCTGACGATCGGCGCAGAGGCCGCTGTCGGAGGACGGAATTTTTCATCGCGCGCCGCAGGGGCGGGAACGCCGGTCCTGGGCAGCTATGAGGTCGACCTTTTCGGTCGCCGCAAGCACGGCCAGCAAGCTGCGGTCGCTGAGGCGGCCGCGGCTTTGGACGACGTGGGTGAAGCCCGTCAGTTGGTGTTGGCCGAGGTCGCGAAGACCTATGTCGCCCTGCGCGACGCCCAGGCGCATCAGGCGGTGGCTGAAGAGACCGCGCGCCTGTCCAAGCAGATGAGCGACCTTACTCGGCGTCGACAAGCCGATGGCGTTATGCTGATCAGCGATGTGTCGGCTGCCCGGATACAGGAGACGCAGGCCAGCGCTGAAGCGCAAGCCTCGGGCCATGCCGTCGAGGCGCAATGCATCCGGCTGGGACTCTTGTTGGGACTCAAAGAGCCGATTGAAGCGCCAGCATACGTTGGCCTTGAAATTCCCCCTACGCCGCCGGTGATGACGGTGTCCTCCGATGCGGTTCTGACGCGCGCCGACATCCGCGCAGCCCAGGCCCGTCTACAGGCCGCCGACGCCCGGCGCGCCGAGGCGGTGGCAGCCTCCCGGCCTCGCTTCCTGCTGACCGCGGGTCTGGGCTCGGGCGACGCGGACCTGCTCTATCTGCTCGATGTTCGGGCCCTGGCCTGGGCGCTAGCCGGCGGCCTTACGCACGAGCTGTTTGATGGCGGGGCGGCAAAGGCGCGGATACGCCGCTCGGCGGCCGAGGCTCAGCTCGCCGACTTGACCTATCGAAAAGCGGTCGGCGAGGCCTGGGGCCAGACGCGCTTGCAGTTGGCCCAACTGCAGGAGGCGACGACGACCGAGGCTCTCGCCGGCGAGGTCTTGAACCGATCGGCTGCGGCCTTTGGCGCGGGTCAGGCGCGCCATGCAGACGGCGACATCGATGGACTGACCCTGGCGCGCCTGGAGGTCGAGGTTCTGAGCGCGAACAAAGCCCTATCAGACGCGCAGGCGGCGCGGGCGCGCGCCTATATTGATCTTTCGTTGGCTCTGGGCGGCCAGGCGCCATGACCGCCGTGGCCTTGAGCGCCGACGGCGTTTGCAAAAGCTATGGCGAGGCGGGGCGGCGGATCGATGCGCTGCATCCCGTCACCCTAAGCCTCCGGCCTGGGGAACTGGTGATGATTACCGGCCCATCCGGATCGGGCAAGTCGACCTTGATGGCGATCATTTCGGGATTGCTGCGGTCCGACGCCGGTTCTGTCGAGGCTCTGGGGCGTCCCCTGGAGGCCATGAGCGCCGAGCAACGCGATCGCTTTCGACTGGCCCATTCGGGCTTCATTTTTCAGGGATTTCACCTGCTCCCCGCCCTCACCGCCAGTGAGCAGGTCGAAATCGTCCTTCGACAACTCGGCGTCTCGGCCGGAGAGGCCCGGTCTAGAGCAGCAGCGGCCCTTGAGGCCGTTGGCCTGGGCGCGCGGCTAAATAGCCGCCCTGGCGAAATGTCCGGCGGAGAGAAGCAGAGGGTGGCCATTGCCCGCGCCCTAGCCAAGCGTCCGGCGTTGATCTTCGCGGACGAACCGACCTCGGCCCTCGATTCCGAGAATGGTCGCCAGATCGCGCGCCTGCTGCGCGCCGAGGCCAAGGCCAGCGGGGCGACGGTTGTCTGCGTGACGCACGACATCCGGCTCGCCGACCAGGCCGATCGGGTGCTGCGCATGGAAGACGGCCGTCTGCTGGACTAGCTGAAATCGATGAGGGACGTGTCGCCTCATGGCGTCGTTTGGCCATGCGCATCGGTTGCTCCCTCGATCACACGCCGGTTCACCAGGCCGCCCACAGCCTGCCGATCGCCCACACCAAACCCCGTCTTCGACTATCGCGCCGGCAAGGCGCGGCCAGGGAGATCTCGCGATGACATTGTCGTCATGGCTTTTGCAAAAGGCGTTGAGGCCCGTGATCCGACGTGGGTCGCTGCGCCTGATTTTGCCGTCTGGGGAAAGTCTTGTCTTCGGCGATAGCGGCGCCGATCCGGTCATCGTTCGCCTGACCGACAACGCCGCCGTCAGGGCCCTTTTGATGGATCCTGATCTTCGGACTGGAGAGCTCTTCACAGACGCTCGGCTGGTGATGGAACAAGGCTCGATCTACGATTTTCTAAGCTTGGTGCTGGACAATGACGGCGAGGAAAATCCGTCGCCGATCGTCAAGGCGATCGATCGTTTGCGGACGACGACCCAACTCTGGCGACAGCGCAATGATCCAGGCCTCGCCCGGCGCAACGTCGCTCACCACTATGATCTCGGC
>JAHINZ010000114.1 GCA_018895795.1 Alphaproteobacteria bacterium | reverse complement strand
GAGCTGATGCGACCCTGGCTGGCGTCGATCTCGCTGGCCATGCTGCCGGTGATCAAGGCCGGCTATGATCCCACCAGCGGCGTTGATCAGGTTCTGTTGGCTGAAACGAAGGCGGCGGGAAAGCCCGCCTCGTCGCTGGAAACCGCCGACCAGCAGGTCCGCTTCTTCGCCGACATGTCGACGCCGGTCGAGGTCGAGATGTTGCGGTCCACGCTTGACGAAGCCGAGACCGGCCCCGCCAAGATCGACACGATGGTGGCGGCCTGGGCGGCTGGTGACCTCAACACCCTCGAGGAGCAGTTCATCACCGAGATGAAGGCCGACTATCCGGACGTCTATGGCGTGTTGCTGGCTGATCGCAACCGCGACTGGGCCCATCAGCTGAAGAGCAAGCTGGCGGGTTCGGGCGTCAGCTTCGTCGCGGTCGGCGCGGGCCATCTGGTCGGTCCCGACAGCCTGCAGGCCCAGCTGGCGGCGCTGGGGATCACGGCCGAACGGGTGAACTAGCCGCGGGCCTTGCGGTCTCCCCGGCTTTCGCGGGGGAGACCGGCAGGGAGCCTATTCAGCCGCCTCGACCTCCGCCGGCTTGCGCAGATAGATCGAGCGCTTGGGCGTGCTCATCACCCGATGCAGCATCGGCACGAAGGCCTCCAGCGGCATCGAGACGAAGTTCGGGTCGAAGGCTTCCTGGTCGTACAGGTGCCCGAACTGGGCGGTGTATTCGAAGTCGGGATGGCCTCTGAACTGGTCGCGCATGTCGCGGTCCAGCCCCAGGTGGTGGAAGAAGTAATAGCCCTGGAAGATGGCGTGGTTGGCGACCATCCAGTGGTTTCGCTCCGACACGAACGGCTGGACGATTGCGGCGGCGATGTCGGCGTGATTGCGCGGCCCCAGGATGTCGCCGATGTCGTGCAGCAGGGCGCAGACGACATATTCTTCGTCGCGGCCGTCCTGATGCGCCTTGGTGGCGGTCTGCAGGCTGTGTTCCAGCCGGTCTATGGCGAAGCCGCCGCAGTCGCCGCGCAGCAGCATCAGATGATCGACCAGCCGCTTGGGCAGGTCGCGGCCAAATTCCATCGACGCATTGGCGATGATGCCCCAGTCCTCGGCTGTGCCGTCGACCATGGCGTGGAACTTGGCGCGTGGATGATCTTCCCCGTCGGCCATGACGTCTCTCCCGAACATTTGTTTTAAGGAGGGTGCGCCGCTGCGTCGCATCCGTCAACGCGAGGGACGGTTGAGCCGGAGCGCGAGACCCGTTACGCAAATCAGGCCACGGTTGAAATCCGCGTCGCAAGGATCGTCGATGTCCGCCCAAGTCCCCGCCAAGAAACATACCGCGCTTCGCATCCTGGTGACCGGCGGCGCCGGCTTTGTCGGCTCGCACCTGTGCGACCGATTGATCGCCCGCGGCGACCAGGTGATCTGCGTCGACAACCTGTTCACCGGCAGCAAGGACAATATCGCCCACCTGCTGGGGCACCCGAACTTCGAGTTCGTGAACCACGACGTGAACCACCCGATCTTCATCCCCGTGGACCAGATCTATAACCTGGCCTGTCCAGCCTCGCCGATCCATTACCAGTACGACCCGGTCATGACCGTGCGCACCAATGTGATGGGCGCGATCAACATGCTGGACCTGGCCAAGCGCACGGGGGCCCGCGTGCTACAGGCCTCGACCAGCGAGGTCTATGGCGATCCCGAGATCCACCCGCAGGTCGAGACCTATTGGGGCAAGGTCAATCCGATCGGGCCGCGCGCCTGCTATGACGAGGGCAAGCGCTGCGCCGAGACCCTGTTCTTCGACAGCTTCCGGCAGGACAATATCGACATCAAGGTGGTGCGGATCTTCAACACCTATGGCCCGCGCATGGCGATCAATGACGGCCGGGTGGTCAGCAATTTCGTCGTCCAGGCCCTGACCAACCAGCCGATCACCATCTATGGCGAAGGCCAGCAGACCCGCAGCTTCTGCTATGTCGACGACCTGGTCGAAGGCCTGATCCGGATGATGGCCACGCCGACCGGCTTCACCGGTCCGGTCAATATCGGCAATCCCAACGAGTTCACGATCCTGGAGCTGGCGCAGCAGACCATCGCCCAGATCGGCTCCAGCTCGGTGATCGAGCGCCGTCTGCTGCCCCAGGACGACCCCCGCCAGCGCCAGCCCGACATCACCCTGGCCAAGTCGGCCCTCGACTGGACGCCCAAGACCCAACTGAAGGAGGGTCTGGGCAAGACCATCGCCCACTTCGCCGCCCTGCTGGGCAAGGGTCTGGTCGAGGCCTGAGCGGGCAGGGCGCGCGCGGCTAGGCGATGACGGCCTTTTCAGCGTGGACGGGGAAGACCGCGCTGACAATCAGTCCCGGCCGCGCATCGCCAAGATCCAGCTTCGCGCCGTGACGCGCGGCGACGGCGGCGACGATGGACAGGCCAAGGCCGCTCCCGGGCTTGTTGCGGCTGGCTTCCAGCCGTCCGAAGGGCGCCAGGGCCGCCGCTCTCAGATGGGCCGGCACGCCTGGACCATCATCGCTGAGCACCAGCCTTGAACGCCCGCCGCCCTGGTCGACGCTGAGGGTCATGGTGGCCCCGACCGGCGTGTGGCGCAGGGCGTTCTCCAGAAGATTGGCGACCATCTGGGACAACAGCTCGACCTCGCCCGCCACCGGTGCGGGCCTGAGGTTCAGGATCAGCCGTCGGCCGCTACACTCGATATCGGGTCGGTAGGCCTCGCCGACGCGTCCGGCGATCTCGGCGAGGTCGGCCCCGACCATGTCGCGATCGGCGCTCTCGATCTCGGCCAGCTGCAGCATGGCGTCGAAGGTTCGCAGGATCTCGCTGAGATCGGCGTCGATCCGGCGGACCCCCGCGCTCAGGGCCGGATCGCCCTTGGCCGCCTCTTCCAGGCGCTCCAGCCGGTGACGGACCCGCGTCAACGGCGTGCGCATGTCGTGGGCGACGTCGGTCGTGACCTGCCGGACCTGGGCGACCAGCCGTCCGACCCTGTCGAGCATGCCGTTGAACGCCCGGGCCAGATCATCCACCTCATCGGTCTCGCGGGTCTGGCGGACGGGCGCGCGGACGTTGAGATTGCCGCTGGAGACCTTGGCGGCGGTCTGGGCCAGCTGATCGATCCGGCGCCAGGTGCGGCGGGCCAGCAAGTACGAGGCGCCCAGGGCGATCAGCACCCCGGCCCCGCCGCTGATCCACAGCGATCGCGCCACGGCGTCGAGTTGGCGGCGCTCCACCGCCAGATCCTGGCCGACCGACAGCCAAGTCCCGTCCGGCAGGCGCTGGGTATAGGTCAGGATCTTGACGGTCTTGTCGGCCTGGACCGTACGCCAGCCCGGGGCGCTGAGGACCAGCCGGCGATCGCCGGCGATCCAGCCGCCGGTCGGCGTGGCGATATTGTATTCAAAGCCGCGCCACAGCCGGGTTCGCTTCTGGATGGTCAGGGGCAGGTGGGCCGCGCCCTTCTTGCGCCATTCCTCGACCAGGGAATTGGCTTCGCCGATCACTTCGCGACGCACCGCCACGTCGGTCAGTTCAGTGATCGCCGCCTGGGTCAGCAGACCGGCGACGCTGAAGGCCAGGATCATGATCAAGGCCTGCAGGATCATCAGGCGCACGCCGCTTCGCCGCCAGACGCCGGCGGCGATCGCCCACGGGCCGCGCCTTGGCTCAGCCGCCGACAAGGTAGCCCGCGCCCCGGATCGTGCGGATGATCGGCTCGGCGTCGCCCTGATCCAGCTTGGCCCGCAGCCGGCTGATATGGGTTTCGACAATGTTCGTATGCGGATCGAACCGGAATCCCCAGACCTGTTCCAGCAGCATCTTGCGGGTCACGGTCTGCCCCATGGCCAGCATCAGATATTCCAGCAGACGAAATTCCAGCGGCAACAGGTCCAGTCGCCGCTCCCCGCGCCGCGCCTCGCGCAGGACACGGTCGACGGTCAGGTCGCGAAACTGCAGCAGGGTGGCGGGACGGGTGTTGAGGCTGCGCCGACCCAGGGCCTGCACGCGCGCCTTCAGTTCGGCCAGGGCGAAGGGCTTGACCAGATAGTCGTCGCCGCCCGCCTCCAGTCCCGCCACCCGATCGGACACCGCGCCCATGGCGGTCACGAACAGGGCGGGGGCGTCCACGCCTCGGGCTCTCAGCGCGCTCAGCAACGACAGGCCATCCAGGCCCGGCAGCATGCGATCGATGATCAGGACGTCAAAGCCGCCGCGCGCGCCCTGGTCCAGGGCCGCGTCGCCGTCACCGACCACGACGACCTCATGGCCGATCTCCGCGAGCGCGTCCTGCACATGTTCCGCCGCGACGTCATCGTCTTCCACGACCAGCACACGCAACTGGAGCGGGCCGCCGACAGACGTCATCGAGTCCAGCGCGCGCATCCCAGGGGCCTTCAACGTCAGTGGGCATAGAGGGTTGAGTTAGCGCGCCTCTTTAAGCAAGGGGCTAAAACATTGAAATATCTCAATATATGCGACGGTTTTGCGACTGTCGCTTGGTGTCTGAGAATATTCAATTAATACAAAGGCATAGAGATCCGACACAAAAGCATCAAATAACCGCAACATTTCTTTCGCTTGCTGAAAGAGGGTGAGGGCGGTGTCTCCGGGCAACTTACGGTCGGAGGGTAACATGGCTATGTCTTCAAACACTGTGCGGATCAGGATGCTGGGGGCCGCGTCGTGCCTCGCCTTGATGATGCTTGAGCCCCATGCGGCCCTGGCGGCCGACGCCGTCGACGCGGCCGCCGCCCAAGCCAATCGGACGCTGTCGCCCGACGCGCCGGAGCTGGAAAAGGTGGTGGTCACCGCCTCCAAGGGCGCGGCCGCCACGATGGCGCCGTCGAGCGCGCCGCTGGAGGCGTTCCAGCCGACCGCGATCATCAACCGCACCTTCATCGAAGACTCCGTGTCCGACACCTCCGACTTCACCGGCGTGGTCGTGCTGTCGCCCAGCCTGTCGGGAGTCAGCAACAACGGCCCGGGCCTGAGCGAAAAGGACGCGGTGATCCGCGGCTTCGGCGACGGCGAATACAATGTCACCTATGACGGCATCCCGTTCGGCGACACCAACGACCCCACGCACCACTCCACCGCCCAGTTCCCGGCCTCGACGATCGGCGCGGCCCAGGTCGATCGCGGTCCGGGCGAAGCGGGCGACCTTGGTCAGGCGACGTTCGGCGGCTCGATCAACCTGCTCTCACGCGCGCTTGTCGATGAGCCCTACATTCAGCAGAAACTGACCCTGGGCAGCTGGAATACGCGCAATGTCGTGACCACGATGCAGACCGGCAAGGTGGCAGGGCTGCGCGACACCCGCATCACCGCCAATTTCCAGGAACTGTGGTCGGATGGCTATCTGAGCTTCTCCAAGACCCACGCGTTCAATCAGTTCTTGAAGATCGAAACGCCGCTGACGGATCGTATCACCCTGACCATCCTGGCCACGCACAACCGCGGCCGGATCTACAAGCCCGACAATGACGGCGCGACGCTGGCCCAGGTGGCCGCGCACGGCAAGTCCTACGCCCTGAACGACGACCCCAAATCGACCGCCTACTATGGCTATAACCGCGCCAACAAGGAGACGGACTTCGAATATGTCCGCCTGAAAGGCGATCTGGATCACGGCTTCGGGTTCGAGAACTCGCTCTATTCCTATTCCTATTACAACAGCACCTTCTCGGCGACGGACGTCACCCAGAACCAGGCTGAAGTGGCGGCGGGTACCTATCCCAGCGGCGCGGTCGGCACCAAGGCCGGTCCCACCGGCAACAAGAACGTCGCCGGCTATGACAAGCTCAACTCCTACCGCGTGTTCGGCGACATCGTCCGCGGCAGCAAGGACTTCGCGTTCGGCCAGCTGCGCGCCGGCGCCTGGTATGAGACCTCGTTCACCGACCGCCATCGCTTTGACCTGGACCGCACCATCGGCGTGCCCAATCCGATCGAAAAGCCGCCGGCCACCGGTCCGATCCCCGCGGCCGACATTCAGTTCGTCGAACACTCCAAGTGGTTCCAGTATCAGGTCTTCTCGGACTTCGAACTGCATCCGATGGCGAACCTGACGGTCACACCGGGCGTCAAATATATGAGCTTCACCCGCAAGGTCAGCGCCCCGGTCGGCTCCAAGACCCGACTGGTCAATGACTCCAGCACGGTGACCTTCGAGAAGACCCTTCCGTTCGCCACGGCCAACTATCGCCTGGCCGACAACTGGTCGGCCTACGCCCAGTACGCCAAGGGCTTCCTGGTCCCGCCGCTGAAGGTCTTCTATGTGCCGACCCCGGAGGCCCACGGCGGACTGCGGCCGCAACAGTCGACCAACTATCAGTTCGGCTCGGTCTATAACGCCAACCACCTGACCGTGGACGGCGACGTCTACTACATCGAGTTCATCGACAAGTTCGGCAAGGTCGGCTCCAAGTCCGACCCCTATTACACCAACCTGCCGGGCACGACGGTCTACAAGGGCGTCGAGGGCCAGGCGACCTACGCTGTCGGCCACGGCCTGGCGCTGTTCGCAAACGGCTCGATCAACTCGGCCAAGGGCGAAGACCACAAGCAGATCGCCAACGCCCCGGAATGGACGGCGGCGGGCGGCCTGATCTACAAGGACAACGGCTGGAGCGTCTCGTTCCTGAACAAGGTCGTCGGGCGTCAATGGGCCGCTGAAGGCGAGGTCTCGGCCTACACGGTCAAGACCTACAGCAACTCCGACCTGGTCGTCGGCTATGACTTCGGGCGCATCAAGGCGCAGCTGGGCATTTATAACCTGTTCGACCATCAGGATGTCACCGACATCTCGATCATCGACGGCCCGACCGCCAATCCGCTGGCCAATCACGACCAGTACTTCTTCCAGCCCGAGCGCAACTATCAGGCCACGCTGCGCGCCACCTTCTAGTTTTTGCCCCAACCCGCCAGGCGAGACCTCGGGTCTCGCCTGGCTAAATTTCGAGGTGGTTCATGGTCTTGCGACATTGGGTCAGCGGCGTCGCCCTGGCCTTGCTCATCGGCGCCGCCGGCGCGGCTCAGACCCTGCCGGCCGACAAGCCCGCCGTTGTTCACCTGCTGACCCCCGCGGAGGTCAATCCGCAGGGCCTGCTGCCGCCGCCGCCGCGTGAAGGCTCGACCGAGCAGAAGGCGGAGCTGGCCGAACTACACCGGATCCAGGACGCGCGAACGCCGGCCGATCTGGCCCAGGCCGAATGGGACAACGCGCATGAAGACCCCTCGGCCTTCGCCGCGACCCTGGGCCCCAGGTTCGACATGGCCAAGCTTCCCGCGACTGCCCGTCTGCTGCTGACCATCGAGCACGAGCAGTCGGCCGCCAAGAAACTGGCCAAGGTCGCGTTTCACCGCCCACGCCCCTGGGTGCTGGATCCGACCCTGGTCGGCTGCGCCCACGCCGACGACAAGCCCAACAGCTCCTATCCCAGCGGCCACACCACCATGGCCTTCGCCATGGCGGTGACCTTGGCGGATCTGATCCCCGATCGGGCCGGCGACATCTTCGCCCGCGCCCAGCAATACGGGCAGAGCCGGCTGGTCTGCGGCGTGCACTATCGCAGCGACATCATCGCCGGCCAGGTTCTGGGTACGGCGGTCGGGGTTGAACTGCTGCACAGCCCGGCCTTGCGGGCCGACCTGGACGCCGCCCGCCAGGAACTCCACGCGGCGGGGATCGCCCCCTAGGCGTCGACGGCCCGCACCGTATCCGTGCGACGCCGACGTCGCACGGAGTCGCTTGAGCGCGTGGGAAAGACCGGCTAAGTCACCCAGGCTGAACCTCGGCGCGGACCAAGGCTTGAACCGGGCTCGATCATTTCTTATCGAACCTGTCTAACGACTTGAAATCGCTAAAGTTCGCGGGCGTAGCTCAGAGGTAGAGCGTCTGCTTCCCAAGCAGAATGTCGTGGGTTCGATTCCCATCGCCCGCTCCAGCGCCGCGTCTGCGGCGGCGTCAGCGCCCCCACATCCCCGCCGGGGCCATCCTGGCGCGAAGGCCGGCGATGACGCCGCGCCCTAGGCCGCGGCGGCGTAGCGCGACAGCATGTCGGCCAGGGCCGCCGCCTCGATGGGCTTGGGCAGGATGTCGTCCATCCCGGCGTCACGATAGCTTTTGACCTCGTGATTGAGCACGCTGGCGGTGACGGCGATGATCGGCGTTCGGGTCAAGCCCTTGGCGCTTTCCTGCGCCCGGATGGACCGGGTCGCCTCGACCCCGTCCATTTCGGGCATGTGCACGTCCATGAAGATCGCGCCCCAGGGCTGGCGTCGCCAGGCTTCCACGGCTTCCTTGCCGGTGGCGGCGAAACCGCATTCGACCCCGAACGGCTCGACCAGCGCGGCCAGGATGCGGCGATTGACCGGATTGTCGTCCACCACCAGAAGCGAGGCGGGCGCCCCGCCACCGGCCTGTGCGGGGGCCTCGCCCGTCTGAACCTCCGAACAGACGACCGAGGGGAGGGGAGCGGTGAAGTCGAACCGCGCGCCGATGCCTCGCGCCGAGGTCATGGTCAGGACGCCGCCCATCTGCGCCGTCAGCTCGCGACAGATCGCCAGGCCCAGACCGACCCCGCCGGCCCGTCGGGTTGACGAACTGTCGACCTGAACGAAGCGGTGAAAGATGGTCTCGTGATCCTTGGCGTCCACGCCGACGCCGGTGTCGATCACCGAGATCTTCAGCTGTTCATCGTCGCCGCCGATCTTGACGGTGACGCCGCCGATCAGGGTGAACTTCAGCGCGTTGGACACCAGATTGCCGACCACTTGCCGCAGCCGATCCTCATCGCCCCGCCGATACATCGCCAGGTTTGGCGCCAGGGAAAGGGTCAGGGTCAGGCCGTTGTCGCGGGCGAGGGGCTGATAGAGCTCGCGGATCTCGCGGGCCAGAGTCTCAAGCGAGAATACGTTCGGGCGCAGATGCAGGCCGCCGGCCTCGATCTGCGAAATGTCGAGCACGTCGTCGATCAGTTGGCGCATGACGCGGGAGGCTGTCGTGATGACGCCCAGGCGCTCCTGCTGCGGCGGCGTGAGCGACTCGCGGGCCAGCAATTGGCCTTCGCCCAGGATGGCGTTCAGCGGCGTGCGCAGCTCGTGGCTGACCGTGGCCAGGAACTGCGACTTGGCGCGGTTGGCCACCTGGGCGTCCTCGGACAGCCGCTCAAGGTCCTCGGTGCGGGCGCGCACCCGATCTTCCAGGTGGTGGTTCAGCCGGACCACGTCCTGGCTGTGGCGCTCGAGATCCTCAAGCAGGTCGCGGTTTTCGTCGCGTAGCCGCAGAGCGTCCACCAAAAGCCTATGGTTGTTGCGATGGCCCACCAGCATCACGATCCAGAAGACCACGCCCAGAACGCCCAGGGTCGCGTCCGCGGCGTGATCGAGGATCAGGATGACTGAGGCCGGCAGCAGGATCAGGGTGACATAGACCCGCCCGGTCCATTTCAGCGGCGACAGCACGCCGACCGCGCCGCCGGCCATGGCCGACAGGATGATGATCAGGGTATAGCGGGTGTTGGGGCTGTCGACCGGAATGCGCAGGCAGGCCAGGGCGGCCCACAGCCCGGCGCTCAAGATCAGGCCAAGGCTATGTCCCCGCGACAGCCACGGAAGACGATCGGCCCAAAACCCCCCCTTCAGCGCCAGGCCGAGCAAACGGTCGACCGCCAGGCGGGTCGCCAACAACGTCAGGACCACGGCCAACCAGCCCAGATGGAAAGGTCGCTCACTAGGCTGGGCGACCAGGCAAATGCCGACGGCGGCCGAGGCCTGAACCGCCATGGTGGCCAGGCTGTTGCGGTGGGCGTGTCCCAGCAGGGCGTGCTGGATGGCGTCGTCTCCCGCCACGTCCCTCGCTTCGCCTGATCTCATTGCTTCGCGCCCGACATTTATCACCTCCATTCTTAGGGCCGTTAAGGTGAATGAGGCGATTTTTCGGTCAGCGACAAATCGCCGCGTCGCGCGGCCATGGCGCGTTGATTATCAGCGCGCGGGCTCGTCCAGCCAGCTCGCCACCCAGACCAGCGGCGCGTTCCAGTTGATGGCCACCTCGTTCTGGGTGAAGGCGCGGTAGTCGTCCGTCCAGCAGGTCTGGGGCGCGCATTTGCCCTTCATGTCCCGCGCCACGGGATCGCCCATGTTGGTCGAGTTGGGCCCGCCTGACAGCACGCCGGGCGGCGGCGCGGGATAGCGGGCGTCGGCCTGCTGGGCCCAGAACCGGTGATGCGGATGGGTCATCGGCCGCGCGCCATGACCGGTCACGTAGGACCGATCCAGCGGATTGCGGCCCATGACATAGTCCATGGCGTCGACCGCCCCGTCACGATAGGCGGACTTGCCGGTGAAGTCGGCGGCCAGGCCCAGCACGATGGCGCGGTTGAGGATCGCGGAATTGGAGCCCCAGGGATAGCCCGGCGCGGCATAGGGCAGGCCGTAGCCCTGGCGCGCGTCGTCGGCGAGATAGCGGTCGGCGCTGGCGACCAGATTGGCGCGGGCCGCGGCGATCTCGTCGGGCTTCAGGCCGTTGGGCGCCAGGGCCAGGGTGATGGTTCCCAGGGCCCCGACCGAGGGCCAGCCGATGTCGCCGGTCGGCTTGCCGCCCGCCGATGGCCCGGCCAGGAACAGCGGCGAGGCGCGGAGGACCGCCGCGTACTCGGCCGCGCCGGTCGTGGCGTACAGCTCGGCGGCGGCCCAATAGACCTCGTCCTCGAGGTTTGAATCGCCATAGCCGCCGCTGCCGGTGAAGTCGCCCAGAGCGTAGATTTCGGGATTGCGGCGCGCGGCGGCGAAGGCGCGCCGCGCGACCTCCAGGCAGCGGGCCGAGAAGGCCGGGTCGAGCGACTTCCACAGCCGCGCGGCCTGGGCGGCGGTCGCGGCCAGATTCAAGGTCGCGGCGGTGGTCGGATGATAGAGATAGCGGGTCTCGCGGTCGTCGGCCGGGGCGGTGGGCAGGGCGGTCCAGTGTTCGTCGGCCAGGCGCTGATGGGCCATGCCGGAGGCGTCGACCGAGGTCAGGTCCAGCCTTCCGCCGGGACCGACGCGCTGAAGGCCGACCGGCAGGGCCATGGTCGTTCCCGCCGGGACCTGCATGGCCAGCAGGAAGTCCATCTCCCAGCGGGCCTCGTCCAGCAGGTCGGAGACGCCATTGGCGTTTTCCGGGATCCGACCTTGGCCGTCGGCGAAGGCGGCCAGGGTCGCGGTCTTGCCCAGCACGACGGCGCGCTCATAGGCGTTCTGCAGGGTCCAGACCGCGATCCCGCCATTGACCACGTACTTGCCCTGGTCGCCGGCGTCGTACCAGCCGTGGCTGGCGTCCAGGGTGTAGGCGCAGCCCGCCCAGACCTGGCCGCGCTGGTCGGCCTTGTCGAAACAGGTGGCCTTGTCGGGGGCGTGACCGGCCGGGCGCGCCAGATCGGGGCGCTGGACGAGGCGGGCCTCGATCGGGATGGAGGCGCGGTTCTGATAGAAGAAACCCAGGGCGTCGGCCTTCAGCGCGCCGTACAGGCGCGCGGCGCGGATCGGGAAGGACCGGCTTTCCGCCGCGCCGACCACCAGCCGATAGCCCTCGCCCACGCCGTGAAACGCGCTGAAATCGATCTGGTGGACATGCTCGCCCGAGGCGGCGTCGTCGCCGAACACCTGGGTGCGGCCGCTGGCCGCGACCGCGCCCTGGGCGTCGCGCAGGGTCCAGGCCAGGGGCGAGGCCGAGGGATCGGCCAGCATGGCGCGCTTTGGCCCCAGCGCCTCGACGCCCAGCTGGTTGAGGCGGATCGGCCGCGCGGGCCCCTCGGCGGCGCGGGCGAAGCCCGACAGGGCCAGGGTCAGGGCGAGCGCCGTCGTGGCCGTGTGGATCCTGGGCATGCGTCTTCCTACCGTCGCGGCGCATCATCCTCGCGCGCCTTCATCGACAGGTTAGCGGTAACTTGACAGCGTTGTCGCCAGCAAATTTCGCCTAACGCCCACCCGCCAGGAAGCGCAGGCGCGCCAGATCCGGATCGGCCACCGCGCCGGTCCGCGGTCCGATCAGCATCTTTCGCGCATCGCCGTCCGGCGCATAGACCGGCCAGGCGGGCAGGCCCGGGCCGTTGGGATCGCCGCTCTTCACGAAATTGACCCAGTAGGACGACATCTGGTCGGCCACCCGCCGGTCCGTGGCGTCGATCGTCCAGGTTCCGGTGATCTGCGGATGATTGAACACATAGACGATGTCGGCCGAGTGGAAGGCGCCGAAGCTTTTGCCGCGATTGCCGGCCCCGAACCAGTCTTCCGGAACCTTGGGCGCCTGGTCGAAGCGATAGAGATAGGTCGGCGCCTTGCCCGTCCGGGTCTGGGCCACGGCCCACGACCAGGTCGGCAGGCCCATCCAGGCGTCGCCGGCGAAGGTGATCCGCGAGCGGGCCGTCTGGTCGGGCGTGTCGGACGGATAGAGTTTGGCCGCCTCGGCCGCGCGATCGCCGAACCGGGCCTTCAGGGTGTCGGACAGGCTGGCCGCGCCGAACACCCCGCCCTCCATCAGGCTGCCCTCGTCGCGGTTCCAGCCGGTCAGCAGCGGCACGTCGTTCTGCCGATGGGCGGCGAAGGTCTCGGCCGCGCCCTGGGGCAGGATCCAGCCGTCGAGGATGGGGCGGTAGGGCACGTTGAGGCCGGGCGCCGTCCACATCGCCAGGATCTCGGCCGACGACCGGCGGCGCAGGGCGGCCAGATCATCGCCGCCGAACGCCTTGGCCAAGCGCAGGCCCGCCGCCTCGCCGCCCGCCAGGGTGTCGTCGGCGCCCAGGGTTCCGAACGCCGAGCCGCTCTCGCCGATGGCCCCCCGGAACAGCCCCTTGGCCTGGGGCGAGATCATCAGTCGGCTGACGGCGTCCGAGCCGGCCGACTCCCCGGCGATGGTCACCTTGTCGGGATCGCCGCCCAGCGCGGCGATATTGGCCCGCACCCAGCGCAGCGCCGCGATCATGTCGGCCAGGGCCTGATCGCCGCTGGCCTGGTGGGGGGACTCCCTGGTCAGTTCCGGATGGGCGAAGAAGCCCAGAGGGCCCAGGCGATAGTTGAGGGTCACCACCACCACGCCCTTCTTCGCCAGCGCCACCCCGTCATGGCGCGGCTCGGCGCCCGACCCGGCGGCATAGCCGCCGCCATGGATCCAGACGAACACCGGCAGGGCCTCGCCCGGCTTGGCGGGGCTCCAGACGTTCAGATAGAGGCAGTCCTCCGACATGCCCGGGGTGAAGGGGTCCAGGTCGTTATAGACCTTGGGCTGCAGGCAGTTGGGCGCGAAGCGGTCGGTCGGCCGCGCGCCGGCCCAGGCGACGACCGGCGCCGGCGGCTTCCAGCGCAGGTCGCCGATGGGCGGCGCGGCGTAGGGCAGGCCCTTATAGGCCTTGATCCCGAACGCGTCGGCCGTGGGCGAGACCAGCATGCCGCCGGTGACCTGTTGCGCGCCGGCGCTGGTCGCCAGCGCTGTCAGGGTGAGGGCGAGAAGGAGGGCGCGACGGATCATGCTGAGGCTCGGCGGTTGCGAGCGCGCAGATGAGCAGGGGCGGGGGTGGTTGTCATCCCTCCAAAAAAGCTTGTCATCCCGGCCCCTCGGGTCGCGCGAAGCGCGCGCCCAAGGGTAAACTCCGCAAAGCGGAGAGCCGGGACCCAGGGGCAACCGCAGTGCAGTTGCCCCTGGGTCCCGGACAGCCTCTGCGAGGCTTCCGGGATGACAAGAATTTTGAATCAAACCCGCTCGACCACCATCGAAATGCCCTGACCCACGCCGATGCACATGGTCGCCAGGCCATAGCGGGCCTTGCGGCGGTGCAGTTCCTCGACCGCCGTCAGGGCCAGGCGCGCGCCGCTCATGCCCAGCGGATGGCCCAGGGCGATGGCCCCGCCATTGGGGTTCACATGCTCGCCGTCGTCGGGCAGGCCCAGGGCCCGCAGCACCGCCAGCCCCTGGGCGGCGAAGGCCTCGTTCAGCTCGATCACGTCCATCTGGCCGATGGTCATCCCCAGCCGGGCCAGCAGCTTCTGGGTCGAGGGGGCGGGGCCAAAGCCCATGACCCGCGGCGCGACCCCGGCGGCGGCCGAGCCGACGATCCGGGCGCGGGGTGTCAGGCCGTGACGCTTGACGGCCTCCTCCGACGCGATGATCAGGGCCGCCGCGCCGTCATTGACGCCCGAGGCGTTGCCGGCCGTGATCGTGCCGTCGGGGCGGACGATCGGCTTCAGCGCCGACAGGGCCTCGATCGTGGTGGCGCGCGGATGCTCGTCCTTGGACACCACCACCGGCTCGCCCTTGCGCTGGGCGATGCTGACCGGAACGATCTCGGCGTCGAAGCGGCCGCTGGCCTGGGCGGCGGCGGCGCGGGCCTGACTGCGCAGGGCGAAGGCGTCCTGGTCGGCGCGGCTGATCCCATGCTCGTCGGCGACGTTCTCGGCGGTCTCGGGCATCGAGTCGACACCATAGGCCTTGCGCATGGCCGGATTGACGAACCGCCAGCCGATGGTGGTGTCGAAGATCTCGGCGTTGCGCGAGAAGGCGCTGTCGGCCTTGCCCATCACGAACGGCGCGCGGCTCATGCTCTCGACGCCGCCGGCGATCATCAGCTGGGCCTCGCCCGACTTGATGGCGCGGGCGGCGACGCCCACGGCGTCCAGGCCCGAGCCGCACAGACGGTTGATCGTCGAGCCGGAGACGTCGGTCGGCAGGCCCGCCAACAGGGCGGCCATGCGCGCGACATTGCGGTTGTCCTCGCCGGCCTGGTTGGCGCAGCCCAGCACCACGTCGTCCACGGCGATCCAGTCGACCTCGGCGTTGCGCGCCGCCAGGGCGCGCAGGGTGATCGCCGCCAGGTCGTCGGCCCGCACCGAGGACAGCGCCCCGGCGTAACGGCCGATCGGGGTGCGGACGGCGTCGCAGATGAAGGCTTGCGCCATAGGGGTCTCCAGGGATCAAACAGGCGTTTCGACGGCACCCTAGAGACCGCGGGCCAACGATCAAGCGCGGCCCTGCTTGGACACCGGTGTCATTTCCACCTATGACGGAGACAAGAACCGTCAGGGAGATACGCGATGATCAGCCGACGCGAGGTGATGGCCGGCGCCCTGACCGGCGCGGCCCTGATGGGCGCCGACGGCGCGCGGGCCCAGGCCTCGAACGACGCGGCCCTGAAGGCCTTGCTCGACCAGATCGCCAAGGGCGGCCCGGCCGCCGAGCGCCTGGCGTTGCTGCGCGGCTTTGTCCCCGTCGCCCTGTCGCCCGCCGCCCAG
>JAHINZ010000113.1 GCA_018895795.1 Alphaproteobacteria bacterium | reverse complement strand
GAGCGAGTGCCGGCCGAACTGGTCGTCGCGGATCCGATCGCGACGGTGGCGGCACATCCGACCCGCCATGCCCGCATCGCGCTGCCGGCGGATATCTATGGTCCGTCGCGCAAGAATCCGCTCGGTCGCGATTATTCGCTGCTCGATGTGCGGACGCTGGCCGCCAAGACCGTCACGCTGACGGCCGGCGAGCGCGAGACCGCGGGCGCGATCGTCGAAGGCAAGCTGATCGCCGCGCCATCGGACCCGGTCACCAGTCCGACCGACCGGAGTCGGGTGATCGGCCACGCCTCGACCGCGACCCCGGCCGACATCGATCGCGCGGCGGCCGCCGCGCGCAAGGCGCAGCCGGCGTGGAATCGCCTCGGCGGCAGCGGCCGTGCGGCGATCCTGCGCGCCATGGGCGATGCGCTCGACGCCGAGATGGATTCGCTGATCGCCCTGCTGTCGCTGGAGGCGGGCAAGTCGCTGAACGACGGCGTCGCCGAAGTCCGCGAGGCCGTCGATTTCTGCCGCTATTACGCCGATCTGGCCGAGCGGCAGTTCGGTGCCCCCACGCTCCTGCCGGGCCCGGTGGGCGAGACCAACCATCTCGAACTGCGCGGGCGCGGCGTCTTTGCCTGCATCAGTCCGTGGAACTTCCCGCTGGCGATCTTCACCGGTCAGATCGCCGCCGCCCTGGCGGCCGGCAACGCCGTGCTGGCCAAGCCGGCCGAGCAGACCCCGCTGATCGCCGCCGAGGCCGTGAAGCTGTATCACGCCGCCGGCCTGAACCCGGATCTGCTGGCCCTGCTGCCGGGACGCGGCGAGACGGTCGGCGTGGAGCTGACCTCGCACGAGGGCCTGGACGGTGTGGCCTTCACCGGCGGCACCGACACGGCCTGGAAGATCAACCAGAACCTCAGCGCCCGCCGGGGTCCGATCGTCCCGTTCATCGCCGAGACCGGCGGGCTGAACGGCATGTTCGTCGACACGACGGCCCAGCGCGAACAGGTGATCGACGACGTGATCGTCTCCGCCTTTGGCAGCGCCGGCCAGCGCTGTTCGGCCCTGCGCCTGCTGTTCCTGCCCCACGACACCGCCGACGGCGTGATCGAGGGCCTGATGGGCGCGATGGACGCCCTGGTGCTGGGCGATCCGGCCCTGGCCGTCACGGATGTCGGCCCAGTCATCGACGCCGAGGCCAAGACCGCGCTCGACCAGCACCTGGCCCGCCTGAAGCGGGACGCCAAGGTGTTGCACGCCCTGTCGGCGCCCGCCGGCGGAACCTTCTTCGCCCCGGTCCTGGCCGAGATCCCCGCCGCCGATTTCCTGGAGCGCGAGGTGTTCGGCCCCGTCCTGCATGTGGTGCGCTACGCCCCCGAAGACCTGGACCAGGTGGCCGGCGCCCTGGCCGCCCGGCGCTATGGCCTGACCCTGGGCATCCATTCGCGGATCGAAAGCTTCGCCGCCCAGGTCCAGCGCCTGGTCCCGGCCGGCAACTGCTATGTCAACCGCTCGATGACCGGCGCCGTGGTCGGCGTGCAGCCGTTCGGGGGCGAGGGCCTGTCGGGCACCGGCCCCAAGGCCGGCGGCCCCCACGCCCTGCTGCGCTACGCGGTCGAGCGCGCCGTCAGCGTCAACATCACCGCCCAGGGCGGCGACCCGGCGCTGCTGAATCTGTAGGGAGACTTGACGTCGTCGGCCCGCAGCGAGACCCTTGGCCCATGGCCGACGGCTTCGACCTTCACTTGGACTCTGACCGCGCCGCCAAGCTGAAGGCGGCGGCGGACAGGGTTGGGCTGTCTGCGGCGGACTATGCCCTGGCGGTTCTCGACCAAGCCATGACCCAAGCGCCAGGGGGAGGGATCGATCCTGACCCCGCCATTGACGAAGCGATCGCCGACGCCGTCGAATGCGGCGACGAACCCTCAATCTCGCTGGACGATTTCCGCGCCCGACTCCGCCGGTTCGGAACAGGCGCCGATTGAGCTACGCCGTTTCGGTCTCGGCTCGGGCCCAGAAGGACGTCCGTCGTCTTGACGTCCAGCTTTCCGCTCACAGTCCCAGAGCCGCCGCGCGGCTGGGTTTACTGTTGGAAAAGGCCTTGGACAGCCTGGTCGAAGCGCCGATGCGCGGACGCCTGATCGGCGGGACAGTCCGCGAGATTAACATTCCCTTCGGCCGCAGCGCCTATGTCATCCGCTACCGCGTCAGTGGATCACGCGTGATCATCACCCGGATCTGGCACGGCCTTGAAGATCGCCAGCCATGACCGGCCAAACCGACCTCCCCGCCCTGCTGGCCGCCATGGAGCCCGTGCTGACCGAGGATGTCTGGGTGTTCGCCACCCTGACGCCCGGCGTCGCGACCCCGCCGGGCGTCACACCGCTGATGACCTATGCCGAGGCCGAGGGCCTGACCCTGATCGTCCGTCGGGACGAGGCCGAAACGGCGGGCCTGGCCCATGTGTTTCCCAGCCGCCGCATCACGCTGAACATCCATTCGTCTCTGGAGGCGGTCGGCTTCCTGGCCGCGCTTTTGCCGGCCCTAGCGGCGGCCGGCATCGGCGTGAACCCGGTCTCGGCCTTTTTCCACGACCATCTGTTCGTGCCCGCCGATCGGGCCGAGGAGGCGCTGGCGATCTTGCGGCGGGTCGCGACCCGGGCGGCGAACGGCTAAACCTGAACTCGAACCTTCACAACCCTTGAGCGCAAACCCTATACTGGCCGCGAAAGTACGCTTGGGCGGTTGTTAGCGCTACCCAGGCGCGCCATGCTCGTCGGCCGCGCGCCGGAAGAGCGCGTGACGGAGGACGCCCGATGACCCTTTCCCGCCGCGCGCTTTTGGCCGCCCTCGCCGCTTCGCCCGCCCTGGGGGCCGCCGCCGCCCGTCCCAAAGGCTTCGTCACCGTCGACAACGGCCGCCTCTCGCTCGACGGCAAGCCCTATCGCTTTGTCGGGGCCAATCTCTGGTATGGGGCCTGGCTGGGCTCGCCGGCCGCCTATGGCGACCGGGCGCGGCTGGGTCGCGAGCTGGACACGCTCAAGAGCCTGGGCGTGACCAATCTGCGCATCCTCGGCTCGGGCGAGCAGTCGCCGGCCAAGGTGGCGCTGGATCCCACCTTCCGCGGGCCGGGCCAGGACTATAACGCCGACCTGCTGACGGGTCTGGACGTGGTGCTGGCCGAAATGGCCCGGCGCGACATGAAGGCGGTGATCTATCTGAACAATTTCTGGGACTGGTCGGGCGGCATGCCGGCCTATCTGAACTGGACCGGCAACGGGACCTGGTTCCAGCAGGGCGACCCGGCCCATCCGTGGCCGCAGTTCGCCGACTATTCGGCCCGCTTCTATGGCGACGCCCAGGCCAACGCCCTGTTCCGCCACTATCTGAAAGCCGTCGTGGGCCGCGTCAGCACCGTCACCGGCAGGCCCTATCGCGACGACCCGACCATTATGGCCTGGCAACTGGCCAATGAGCCGCGCCCGGGCGGCTCAGAAGCCTTCGGCGTTCCCAATCTGCCGACCTATTATCGTTGGATCAAAGAGACGGCGGAATTGATCAAATCCCTCGATTTCCGCCACCTGGTCACCACCGGCAGTGAGGGGGCCATGGGCTGTCTGGAACGCGAGGCCTGCGTGATCGAGGCCCACAGGCCGGCGGCCATCGACTACATCACCCTGCACGTCTGGCCCAATAATTGGGGCTGGATCGACCCGAAGAACCAGCCCGCGACCTATGAGGCCGGCGAGGCCAGGTGCCGCGACTATGTCACCGCCCACATCGCCCTCGCCAAAGGGCTGAACAAGCCGCTGGTCATCGAGGAGTTCGGCCTGATCCGCGACGACCGCGCCTTCGCCCCCGACGCCCCGGCCGATCTGAAGGACCGCTTCTACAAGACGATCTACGGCCTGGCCCTGGCCGATATGCAGGCCGGCGGCCCCATCGCCGGGACCAATTTCTGGGCCTGGAACGGCGAAGGCCGCGCCCAGCACGACGACGCCTGGTTCGCCAAGGGCGACAACAGCTATGTCGGCGACCCGCCGCAGGAGGAGCAGGGCCTGTTCGGCGTATTCAACGCGGATGTCTCGACCCTGGCGGTGATCAAGGCCCACGCGGCGGCGGTGGCGGCGCTATAGTGAGCCCTCTCCCAAAGGGAGAGGGAGGGGCCCAGGCGCAGCCTGGGAGGGTGAGGGGCTAAGGCCTTGCCGAACGAAGCGCGACGATGATCGCCTCAGCAACCCCGCCGGGGTCGCTCATCACCGCCTCGTTCCGGAACCTCAAGACGACGTAGCCGCAAGACTCCAGCACCTCGGTGCGCGCCATATCACCAAGCTCGACCTCTTCGTCGTCATGCACCGCGCCGTCCAGCTCCACGACCAACCGCGCTTCGATACAGGCGAAGTCGGCGAAATAGCGGTCGATCGGGACTTGGCGGCGGAACTTGTAGCCCTCGAGCTGGCGTCCGCGAACCAACGCCCACAGACGCGCTTCCGGCGTGGTCTGGGTCTGCCTCAAGCGACGCGCGGTTGCGGTTCGGTCCATGGCGATAGGGAAAATCCTCCGGCGCTGGATCGCAAGCGAAGTAACCGGGGTTTTTCTGAAAGACCTAAGCCCCTCACCCTCCCATCGCTGCGCGATGGGCCCCACCCTCTCCCCCTGGGAGAGGGATTTTCGATTGTCACCGGTGTCATTCCTTGTGTTACCTCTGGCGCGAAGCTCGTCAGAAGCCGCCGGAGGACACCATGGACACCCCTCGCACCCTTGATCGTCGCGGTCTGCTGATCGCCGGCGGGGCGGCCGCCCTGGCGCCCGCGACGGGCTTGGCGGCCGGCGTCCAGCGCCCGCCCGTGGTCGCCACCACCGCCGGCAAGGTGCGCGGCGCCAGCGTCGACGGCGTGCAGGTGTTCAAGGGCCTGCGCTTCGGGGCCGACACCGGCGGCGCGGGGCGGTTCAGGCCGCCGGCCGCGCCCCAGCCCTGGACCGGCGTGCGCGACGCCCTGGCCTATGGCGCGGCCGCGATGCAAACCGGCAAGGGCGAAGAGGGCGAGACCCTGTCGGAAGATTGCCTGTTCCTCAATGTCTGGAGCCCCGCGAAACCGGGCAAGACCGGCCTAGCCGACGGCGGCAAGCGGCCAGTGATGTTCTACATCCACGGCGGCGCCTATAATGGCGGCTCGGGCGCCAGCCCCTGGTACGATGGAACCAAGTTGGCCAAGCGCGGCGACGTGGTGGTGGTCACCGTCAACCACCGCCTCAACGCCTTCGGCTATCTGTATCTGGCGCGGATCTTCGAGGATCCCAGCGTCGCCGACAGCGGCAATGTCGGCCAGATGGACCTGGTCCTGGCCCTGCGATGGGTGCGCGACAACATCGCGGCCTTCGGCGGTGATCCGGGCAACGTCATGCTGTTTGGCCAGTCGGGCGGCGGCGCCAAGATCGCCACCCTGATGGCCATGCCCGCCGCCGAGGGCCTGTTCCACCGCGCCGCCACCCTGAGCGGCCAGCAGGTCACCGTCGGCGGTCCGTTCAACGCCACCAAGCGCGCCCAGCTTTTCCTCGACAAGCTGGGCGTCAAAGATCTGGCCGCCCTGCGCGCCCTGCCCGCCGACCAGATGCTGGCCGGGCTGAAGGCGGTCGACCCGATCGCCGGGACCGGCGGGGTCTATATGGGCCCGGTGCTGGACGAGCGGTCGCTGACCCGCCACCCGTTCTTCCCCGACGCCGCGCCCCAGAGCCTGAACATCCCGATGATCTGCGGCAACACCCATGACGAGACCCGCGGCTTCGTCGGCTGGGACCCCAAGGTGTTCGAGATGAGCTGGGCGCAGGTGATCGCCAAGCTGCCCAGCCAGTTCAACGCCCGCATCGACATCGACCCTGAAACCGTGGTGGCCGCCTACCGCCGGATCTATCCGCACTATTCGCCGTCGGATGTCTATTTCGCCGCCGCGACCGCCGGCCGCTCGTGGAAGGCGGCGATCATCCAGGCCGAGGAGCGGGCCAAGGCCGGGGCCCCGGCCTGGGTCTATCAGGTGGATTGGAAGTCGCCCAAGGACGGCGGCATCTGGGGCGCGCCGCACACCATCGACATCGGCCTGGTGTTCGGCACGCTGGACGCCAAGGGGTCGATCGTCGGGACCGGTCCCGACAGCGTGGCGATGTCCCACCAGATCAGCGACGCCTTCATCGCCTTCGCCCATACGGGCAACCCCAACTGCGCCGCGATCCCGACCTGGGCGCCCTACACCCTGCCCCGCCGCCAGACGATGGTGTTCAACACGCCGAGTTCAAGCATGGTCGACGACCCGCGCGGGGCCGAGCGTGAGCTGTTCAACACCGTGCCGTTCACGCAGTTCGGGACGTAGGACGGCGCGAGCAAAACCCTCTCCTTTTGGGAGAGGGAGGGGCCCGTCGCGAAGCGATGGGAGGGGGAGGGGTTTCGCCCTCACCGTTTCATTCTGAACGCCCTGCCGGCGCGCCGTCGAACGTCGTAACCCCTCATCCGGCGCTGCGCGCCACCTTCTCCCTCTGGGAGAAGGGTTATTTGTTGGCGTCCATCAGCCCCGCGAAGCGCTCGAACAGATACAGGCTGTCGGTCGGACCGGGCGAGGCTTCGGGGTGGTGCTGGACCGAGAACACCGGCTGGCCGTCCAGGGCGATGCCGGCATTGGTGCCGTCGAACAGCGAGACGTGGGTCTCGGTGACGCCGGCCGGCAGGGTGGCGCTGTCGACCGTGAAGCCGTGATTCATCGAGACGATCTCGACCTTGTCGGTGGTCAGGTCCTTGACCGGATGGTTGGCCCCGTGGTGGCCCTGCTCCATCTTCACCGTCTGGGCGCCCAGGGCCAGGGCCAGCATCTGGTGACCCAGGCAGATGCCGAACACCGGCTTGCCGCTGGCGACCAGTTTCTGAATTTCCGGCACGGCGTATTGGCCGGTGGCGGCCGGGTCGCCCGGGCCGTTGGACAGCAGCACGCCGTCGGGATTGCGGGCCAGGATGTCCTCGGCCGAGGTGTTGGCCGGCACGACCGTAGCGCGGGCCCCGACATGGGCCAGGGCCCGCAGGATGTTGCGCTTGACGCCGTAGTCGAGGACCACGACCTCGTATTTGGGCTTGTCCAGCTTGGCGTAGCCTTCCGGCCACGACCACAGGCCCTCGTCCCAGGTGAAGGTCTGGGTGGTCGAGGCGTCCTTGGCCAGGTCCAGGCCTTCCAGGCCCGACCAGGCCTTGGCCTTGGCGACCAGGGCGTCGAGGTCGAACTGGCCGTCGGGATTGTGGGCGATCACGCCGTGCGGCATGCCGGTTTCGCGGATCTTGCGGGTCAGGGCGCGGGTGTCGACCCCGGCCAGGCCGACCATGCCGCGCCGCTTCATCCAGCCGTCGAAATCGCTGTCGGCGCGCCAGTTGGCGGCGGCGGAGGGGACCTCGCGGAAGATCGCGCCGCGGGCGGCGGTTTCCGAGGCGCCGGACATCTGTTCGAGGTCCTCGGCATTGGTCCCGACATTGCCGATATGCGGGAAGGTGAAGGCGACGATCTGGGCCATGTAGGACGGGTCGGTCAGGATTTCCTGATAGCCGGTCATGGCGGTGTTGAAACACACCTCGCCGACCGCGTCGCCGACCGCGCCGCAGCCCACGCCTTGCAGGATCGTACCGTCGGCCAGGGCCAGGATTCCAGTGACGCCTTCAAGCAAAGAGACGCGGGGGAGAAGGTCTTGGGACATCTCGGGAGCGCCTCCTAAAAACGCGTGGCTATTGTCGCAAAAAGGCGGCCGGGGCGTAACCCCCGCTCCGCCCCTGAAACCGGCGATGTGTTCGTAAAAAGCGGGCGGTGAACACCGTCCGCCCGCCGCGCAAACGGCGGCGTGTCTAGGGGGTGGCGGCGGGGGGGTCAACCCCTTCGATCACGGGAGTCCCAGGCCCGCGCCACATTCCCGTGATCGGCGAACGCCGCCCTCGCCCCGGCCCCGGCCGATCGCCTAGACTGGAGACCAGACTTCGGGAGGACGGCCGTGCTGGAACTGCGCCCCAATTGCGAGTGCTGTGACGCCGACCTGCCGCCGTCCAGCGACCAGGCGCGGATCTGCACGTTTGAATGCACCTTCTGCGCCGACTGCGCCGACACCCGGTTCGCCGGCCTCTGCCCCAATTGCGGCGGCGATCTGGTGGCCCGGCCGATCCGGCCCGAAGGCAAGCTGCACCGCTTCCCCGCCTCGCTGCGGCGCGTGGTCAAGGCCCATCCCGCCTGCGCGGGCCTCAGCCCGCCGCCCGTCCGGGGGGATGGGCAAGGCCCCAGCCGCGGGGACGCGCGCCCGTTCTGAGCGGTCGATCCGTCGCGGCGAAAATTTCGTTCAGATTGCAGTCATGTTAACGCTTCTAGGCTCATGATCGAGCTTCCAAGGAGCAGATCGATGGCCACCCTCAGCGCGCCCCGGTTCACACCGTCTACGGGCCAGAAAATGACCCTGCTGAGCCTGGGCGAAATGGCCCTGCGCCTTGGGCTGGTCGCCGCCCTGCCGATCAGCGCGATGATCTTCGTCGTCCAGACCTTCTAGGGCCCGACATCCATAGCCTGGCGCGCGGCGGAGTCGTATTAACGGCCCTCGTCGATCGGGCCCACCGCCCGATCATGGCCTGGGTCCCGAGCGCATGACCATCACCACCGTCGGCGTCGACGCCGACGACACCCTCTGGCACTGCGAGAGCCTGTTTCGGCTGACCCACCAGCGGTTCGTCGATCTGCTGTCCGAGCATGGCGACCAGGATCGCATCGAGTCCCAGCTGGCGGTCACCGAGAAGCGCAACCTGCGGCTCTATGGCTATGGCGCCAAGGGCTTCACCCTGTCGATGATCGAGACCGCGCTGGACCTGACCGACGGGGCGGTCGACACCCGAGTGATCCGCGAGATCCTGGCCGTCGGCCGCGAAATGCTGACCGAGCCGATCGAGCCCCTGCCCGGCGTCGAGCATGCGCTGGCGCAACTGTCACAACGCTATCGCCTGATCCTGATCACCAAGGGCGATCTGCTGCACCAGGAACAGAAGCTGGCCTCATCCGGCCTGGGCGACCTGTTCGCCGCCGTCGAGATCGTGTCGGAGAAGGACGCCGACACCTATCGCCGCGTGTTCGCCCGCCATGGCACCGGGCCCGACCAGGCGGTGATGGCCGGCAACTCGATGCGCTCGGACATCCTGCCCGCGCTGGAGGCGGGCTCATGGGGGGCGCTGGTCCCCTATCCACTGGTCTGGGCGCACGAGGCCGCCGAGGCCCCCGTTGGACATCAGCGCTATGTCGAGCTGGGCTCGATCAGCGAGCTGCCGGGCTGGCTGGAGAAGGTTTCCAACGGCTGACGCCGTAGCGCGCCCTCCCCCGCAAGCGGGGCCGATCGCCTATGGATTGGACGTAAAATTACTCAGCCTTCCTGGGCCTTGTGCCCAGGATCCACGGCGCCGCTGACGCGGGGTTGGGTCTGTATTCCGGGCTGTTCGGCTGCGAATAGGGCCAAAATCACGACCTGCCTCAAGCCTGGGTCCTGGGCACAAGGCCCAGGAAGGCAAGATTTTTACAGCTCCATCCAGGTTTGAACCCGCCGATATCCCATATGCGATAGCCCTGGCTACGACGTGACGGAGGGGGCGCTACGGCGCCGACCGTTTCCCCAGCCGCGCGATCCAGTCCCGCGCCGGGCGCTCGAACAGCATCAACGAGACATAGCTGATCGGGATCAGCAGGATCACCCAGACCAGCACCCACAGGCGCATGGCGTCGCCGTTCAGCCTCCACATCCCCAGGCCCACCCAGTTGAGCGCGATCTTCAGGGCGATCGGGTGCAGCAGATAGAGGGTGAAGCTCAGCTGGGCCCAGGGCGCCAGCCACAGGGTCACGCGGCCGGGCTTGGCGGACGCGTCGGCCGCCACCCCGGCGAAGCCCACGGCGTAGATCACCAGCAGCAGGGCGTCGCGCGGCGCGCCCAGGCAGGAGGCGACGCAGAACGCCGCCAGCAGCCCCCACATCACCCAGGGGGCCAGGGGCATCTTGGCCAGCCAGGGCCGCACCTGCCAGGCCAGCATGCCCAGCAGAAAGCCGGGAACGGCGCGGGCGACGCCGAAATCATAGGTCCATTGAGAGAAGGTCCGGCCATCGCGCGAGATCCAGGCCAGCAGCGCCAGGCTGGCGACCGCCGCGACCGCCGTCCAGATCGGTCCCCGCGCCGTGATCAGGAACAGTAGCGGCAAAGCCAGATACATCCCCATCTCGGCGCTGATCGCCCAGCTGACGAAGTTCCAGGTCTGGGCGTGACAGACCCCCCAGGCGTGGACGAACAGCAGGTTGGGGACGATGCATGACACGGCATAGCGCGGGGGGTCGCGGTCATTGATCAGTCCGGCCCCGCCGGCCGCCGCGATCAGGATGAACACCCCAAGCGTCAGCCAGTGCAACGGCCCCAGCCGCGCCACCCGCTTCTTGAGAAAGTCGCCATATTGGGCCGGAGTGGTCAGGCGGCCGGTATAGATCGCGGCCATCACATAGCCGGAGATCACGAAGAACAGGTCGACCACCAGGCTGAAGCTCTTGATGGTGTCGTCGGCCAGCTGCCAGCGACCGTCCAGATTGATCAGGCGGTTGAAGTGGAACACCACGATCATCACGGCCCCAACGATCCGCAGGGCGTCCAGATGCAGCATCTGGTCGGAATCGGGCTTCAGCGGCGGCGCTTTGAACATGCGTCAGGCGTGGACTGGCGCCGCGCGGCGGTCAAGACTGCCCCCCTCCGGATGCTGCGCATCCTCCTCCCCCGGAGGGGGAAGACGAGAACGCCCATCTCCCCCCTCCGGGGGAGGAGCGCCGCAGGCGCGGAGGGGGCCAGTGGTCATTTGATCCATCTCATGGTTTGGCTTGCGGCCAAGCCTCACCATCTATCGGTCATGACTCTGCAAGCCGCCCCGTTCACCGACGCCGAGATCGACGCCCTGGTCGAGACCTTCTACGCCAAGGTCCAGCAGCACCATCGCCTGGGACCGATCTTCCAAAAGGCCGTGGGCGACGACGGCTGGCCCGCGCACCTGGCGACGCTGAAACGCTTCTGGACCGGGGTGTTGCGCGGCTCCGGCGACTACCGGGGCTCGCCCCTGGCCGTTCACCAGCGGGTCGAGGGCCTCACCGAAGGCCTGTTCACGCCGTGGCTGGGCCTGTTCCACGCCACTTGCGCCGAGCTGTTCGACGCGCCCCGCGCCGCCCTGGTCGGCGCCAAGGCCGAACGCATCGCCCAGACCCTGAAACGCGGCGTCGCCCTACGGTCCGGAGCCGCGGCTTGAACGCCACCGCTCTGCGCGAGGCGCTGGTCGATGACGGCTTCGTCCGCTCGCCCGCCGCCCAGACCAAGGCCCTGCTGGGCCCGCCGTCGATCGCCGACTGGTCCAGCTTCGCCGACAGCTGGAACGACCTGGGGCTGGACGGCTTCATGGCCGACGGCGGACGCTATCGAAAGCGCCGCTTCGCCGCGTTCACCGCCGCGCCCGGCGGCGCATCGGGCTCGGTCACCCGCCTGCCCCACCGGCCGCACTATCAGAGCCGCGACTACAACGCCCTGAACGGCGGCGTGCAGCGCTGGTTCGAACCGGTGACCGACGCCATCGCCGACCACCCGGTGACCCAGGCGGTGATCGCCGCCGGGCTGGACCTGTTCCACCCGATCACCGGCGATCCGCCGGCCGCCTGGCATGTGGAGCTGCACCAGTTCCGCATCGAGGCCCGGGCCGGCGAGGCGGGCCTGCCGACGCCGGAAGGCGCCCACCGCGACGGTGTCGACTGGGTGATCGTGATGCTGGTCGATCGGGTCAATGTCGAGAGCGGCGTCACCGACATTTTCGCGCCCAGCGGCAAGAGTCTGGGCAGCTTCACCCTGACCGCCCCCGGCGACGCGGTATTCCTGGACGATCACCGCGTGCTGCACGGCGTCACCCCCATCCGACCGGGGGATCCGGCCAAACCCGCCCTGCGCGACGTGCTGGTGGTGACCTTCCGTCAGGACGCCCCCGCCCCCGCGCTGTAGAACGCCGATATCCCTCCGCGACCGTTTGCCGCAGTCGATGCCTGGCCGTGTCCGTGACACGGTTATGTTCCGCCCCGTAAGGTTGAGCGTCCATTCCCCATGTCCTTCGCCGGTAGCGCCTCGATCGAGCTCGACGCCCGACGCCTGCGCGAGGCGTTCTCGTCAGGTCTGGCCGACGCCCTGCCCCTGCTGGTCGGCTATCTGGACCGCGACGCCCGCTACCTGTTCGTCAATCGCGCCTACGAGGCCTGGTTCAAGCGCGACCGCGACCAGATCGAGGGACGGCCGATGGCCCAGGTGCTGGGCGACGCCGCCTTCGCGCGCATCAAGCCCTTTATCGACCGGGTCCTGACCGGTGAGCTGGTGATCTATAGGGGCGAGATGGCCCAGGACCTGGCCGGATTTCGCCATGTCGAGGCGCGGTTCACGCCCGATGCCGCCGCCGACGGCGCGGTTCGGGGCTTCTATCTGACGGTCCAGGAGATCCCGGCGCGCCAGGCCAGCGACCCGGAACTGGGACACCTGCTGCACCGCGAACGCCGCCGGGTCGCCCTGCTCGACCTGGGCCGGCAACTGCGCGAGGAAATCGACCCCCAGGCCGTGGCCCTGTTGGCTTGCGGGGTTCTGGCCCAGCAACTGGCCGCGCCGCGCGTCGGCTACGCCCAGGTCGACGCCCAGCACCGCAACGCCGCGATCATCGGCGAATGGGCGGCCCCCGGCTTTCCGTCCCTGCTGGGCGCCGACCGCGAGCTCGACGCCTTCGGACCCGAGATGAGCGCCGAGCTGCGGGCCGGCCGAGCGATCGTCTGCCCCGATGTCGCCGGCGATCCGCGCGGCTTCTCGCCCGCGGCCCTGGCCGCCTACGCCGCCCTACGCATCGGCGCCTTCCTGACCTGTCCGCTGATCAAGGGGCGGCGGATGGCCGCCTATGTCTATCTCTGCCAGGATGCGCCGCGCGCCTGGTCGTCGGACGAGATCGCCTTTGTCGCCGATGTCGCCGAGCTGGTCTGGAGCGCCACTGACCGGGCCAGCGCCGAAGCGGCCCTCAAACAGGCCGAAGAGACCGAGCGCCTGCTGATCCGCGAGGTCGATCACCGGGCCAAGAACGTGCTGGCCGTGGTCCAGTCCCTGGCCAAGCTGACGCCGTTCGAGACCAAGAGCCAGTATGTCGAGGCCCTGAGCGGCCGCATCGGCTCGCTGGCCCGTTCGCACAGCCTGCTGTCGACCAGCCGGTGGACCGGCGTGCGGCTGGACGTTCTGCTGCGTCAGGAGCTGGAGGCCTATGATTTCGGCGACGAAAACCGTGTTCATATCGACGGGCCGCCGGTGCTGATCCAGGCCGAGGCCGCCCAGTCCCTGGGTCTTGTCGTCCACGAACTGGCCACCAACGCCAGCAAGTACGGCGCCCTGTCGGAGGTGACCGGCGCTCTGTCGGTGACCTGGGCCTGGGACGCCGAACACCGGCTGGTCCTGCTGTGGCGCGAGACCAGCGCCCGCACGGTGAAGCCGCCCAGTCGGCGGGGCTTCGGCTCGACCCTGATCACCCAGGTGACCCGGCAATTGGGCGCCCAGATCCAGAAGGACTGGGAACCCAAGGGGCTGAATTGTCGGCTGGAGCTGCTCAAGGGCGCCCAGCCCTGCGACGCGGCCGCCTCGGCCGCGAATCTCGGCGCCCTGGGCCGCCCCCAGCCCGGCGTCGAGACCTTGCGCGACCAGCGCGTGCTGATCGTCGAGGATGAGGTCCTGGTCGCCATGGACCTGGCCCGGGTCCTGACCCAGGCCGGCGCCCTGGTGGTCGGTCCGGCCGGCAGCGTCGAGGACGCCCTCGCGCTGGTCGCCCTGGGCGCGTTCGACCGCGCGATCCTCGACGTCAATCTAGGCGGCCGCATGGTCACGCCGGTCGCCACGGCCCTGTCCGAAAGGGGCATCCCGTTCGTCTACCTGACCGGCTACCAGGAGCCCCGCGTCGAGGGTGGCCCGGTCCTGCACAAACCCGCCTCGCTCGAGAAGCTGCTGGCCGTTCTGGGTGGCTAAGGCGCAAGCGCGCTGGCTCGTCCACAGCCCAGGCTCGGCGCCGGCCAATCCCGGCGTGCACGCTCGGTGACCATGGCCTATGCTACAGCCCATCCGCCATGCGCTTTGACGACCGCTTCCTTGAAGAACTGAAAACCCGCCTTCGCCCGTCCGACGTGATCGGAAAATCGGTGAAGCTGCGGCGGCAGGGGCGCGAATATGCCGGGCTGTCGCCGTTCACCAAGGAGAAGAGCCCGTCGTTCTTCGTCAATGACGACAAGGGCTTCTACCACTGCTTCTCCAGCGGCAAGCATGGCGACATCATCAGTTTCCTGCAGGAGACCGAGCGCCTGACCTTCACCGAGGCGATCGAGCGGCTGGCGGCCGAGGCCGGCATGAGCCTGCCCGAGCCCGATCCCCGCGCCGCCTTCGAGGACAAGAAGCGCGCCGGCCTGGGCGACTGGATGGAACTGGCCACCGCCTGGTTCGAGGCCGAGCTGCGCCGCCCGGTCGGCCAGGCCGCCCGCGCCTATCTGGAGCGTCGCGGCCTGCCCGAAAGCGAGTGGAGCCGCTTTCACATCGGCTTCGCGCCCAACAGCCGCACGGGCCTGAAGGACTATCTGATCGCCAAGGGCGCCCAGCCGGGCGACCTGGTCGAGGCCGGGGTGCTGATCGCGCCCGAGGACGGCGGCGCGCCCTATGACCGCTTCCGCGACCGGATCATCTTTCCGATCACCGACACCCGCGGCAAGGCCGTGTCGTTCGGCGGCCGGGCCATGGATCCGGCCGCGCGGGCCAAATATCTGAACGGTCCCGAGACCAGCCTCTTCCACAAGGGCCGGCTGCTGTACGGCCTGTACGAGGCCCGCAAGATCCTGCACGCCGCCCAGGCCGCCGCCCCCACCGGCGACAATCCGATGGTGGTGGTCGAAGGCTATATGGACGTCATCGCCTGTCACCGGGCCGGGGTGGCGGCCGTGGCGGCCATGGGCACGGCCATGACCGAGGAGCAGATGGAGGTGCTGTGGCGCCTGCATCCCGAGCCCACCCTGTGTTTCGACGGCGACAAGGCCGGCCAGCGGGCCGCCAGCCGGGCCATGGACCGCGCCCTGCCGCTGCTGAAGCCCGGCCGCTCGTTCCGCTTCTCGCTGGTCAGCGGCGGCAAGGATCCCGACGACGTGTTGCGCGAACAGGGGCCGGCGGCGCTGCGGGCCCAGCTGGCCGCCACCACGCCCTTTGTCGAGCAGCTGTGGAACCGCGAGCGCGACCTGGAGCCGCTGGACACGCCCGAGCGCAAGGCGGGCCTGAAACAGCGCCTGCGCGCCGCGGCCGCGACCATCGCCGACAAGGACCTGGCCCAGGCCTATCGCGACGACCTGCTGGGCAAGCTGGACGCCCTGTTCCCGCGCGCGGCCTTCACGCCCAACGCTTTTGGCAATGACGGCGGCGGCTATGGCGGCGGACGGCCGTTCACCCCGCGGGCGCAATGGAAGGACGGCAAGCGCCTGCCGCCCGATCCCGGCATCCGCGGCCTGGCCCGCGCCCAGATCGGCGGCCGTATCAACCCGTTCCATGCCGCCATCGCCTTGGCCGCCATCGACCATCCCGGCTGGGCGCGCCCCTATGATGAGGCGCTGGAGCGGGTGGGGTTCGGCGACCCGCGCCTGCAGTCGATCGCCCGCGAGGTGTTCGAGGCGCTGATCGACGACATCCATGACGACGCGCCGTTCCGCGACATCCTCGCGCGCAAGGGTCTGGGGGCGCAGATCGCCGAGATCGAGCGCGTCGCCCAGGCCGACGCCCCGTTCCTCAGCCCCGCCCTGGAGGCGACCAAGGCCCGCGCCCTGTGGTCGGCCTGCTATGAGGCGGTGATCGAGGTGGCCAATTCCGAACAGGCCCTGGAACGGCTGCGTCACGAGCCGGTCACCGCCGGCAGCCTGACCGCCAGCCGCGACCTGCGCGCCCGCATCACCGTCCTGCAGCGCCAGATCAGCCATCTGGAGTTCTGGCGGGGCGAAAGCTAGAGCATGATGATTTCAGACAGAACCATCGACCCCAAATTCCGCTCTCCCCGGCGAAAGCCGGGGCCCAGGTTCAGCCTGAGCTTTTGGGGATGACGCGCCTTCCGACCCTGCCGGAATACTCTCGGCTCTGGGTTCGATCTGGGCCCCGGCTTTCGCCGGGGAGAGCGG
>JAHINZ010000112.1 GCA_018895795.1 Alphaproteobacteria bacterium | reverse complement strand
GGCGCGCCGGATCAGGCCGCCTGGTCGGCGGCGCCCGGGCCAGGCTCGGCCGGCTCGACGGACGTCTCGTCGGCCTCCTGGAAGAGGGCGTAGCGGATCGGCGGATAGGCCGCGCCGGGCTCGATCTCGCCGGGGACCTGCTGCGCCCTATGCACCAGCAATTCATTCATGCCGTTGGAAACGGCGTGCGCCCAGGCGGCGTGGCCGCAGTCGGCCTGGCGGCTGATGTCTTCGGCCAGGTCCAGGCAGAAGATCGTGCGTCCGCCGTCGGGGTCGCGCCGGGCGAAGGCGAAGAGGCCCCCGCCGCGCACGAAGCGGCCATCATGGTGGTAAAGGCTCATGAACTGGACGCCGCCGATCACCACGCTGTCGTCCGTCGTCATGCCGCTTCTCCCGCGCGCCCAAACAATAAGAACAAAAATAGAACGAACTTCGGCCGCGAGTCGAATCCGTTCGTCGCCCAGGCTAGGGGCGGGCGCCGATTCTTTCCCAGAGGGTCTCTTCGATCGATCGTGCTTCCCTGTGGATTGAGGCCCTCAAAGCCCTGCGCCACAAGGGTTTTGCGCGATCCGGACAGACGCCCCCACCGCCCGCCAGGCGTCGTTGAAAAGGTCCGCGCAGGCCAGACCGGCCAAGCGCCTCGTCCCCCCGGGCGCGGCCGGTCGCGGCGGTCCGGAACGACGGTCTCCCCCGCCGTCGCCCGGGCCGCCGTTCCTGGCGCTTCCCTGGCAACGGCGGGTCGGAGCATCCCATGTCAGTCATTGGTCACTTCCGTCGCGAAGGCGACGAGTTCACCGGGCGCATCGCGACCCTGGCGCTGGACGTCGCGTTGCGGCTGGCCCCGGCCAACCGCGTTTCCGCCAAGGGGCCGGACTACATCGCCCTGGTCGGCGACAACGAAGTCGGGGCCGCCTGGAAGGCCAGCGACGCCAGCGGCGCGCTGCTCAACGTCAAGCTGGACGATCCCACCTGGCCCGAGCCGGCCAACGTCCGGCTGATGGCCGCCGAGAACGGCGTCCTGCCGATGACCTGGATCCGCAAGAGCGAAAATCCCGACAAACCCGCTCCGCCGCCACCCCCGGAATAGGGGGCGATGACGTGGTCGCGGCGCGGGCCGTCTAGCGACCGCGCGCCTTGTCGTCATCGTCGGGCGGCGCCTCGCCGGGATCGTCCGGCGTCTCGTACGTCTCGTTGATGGCGCGCTCGATATAGTCTTCGGCCGAGGCGTCCTGCCGCGCGAAGAGCTTGAGCACCTCGTCGCGGATGAACCGGAAGCCTGACACCAAAAGGCCCGCCGGCACCCGCGACAGGCGCGGCCCGACCTCGGTGAAGAGGTCGCGCATTACAATGAAGAACGCGGTGGCCATCTTGTTGTCGATCAGCAGCACGGCCAGGTCTGGCCAGTTGAAATAGATCGCCAGCAGGATGGCGACCGCGTCCGACCGGGTCGCCTTGGCGAACAGGCGGATCTTGTTGAAATCGAACTCGCGGCGACCCGCTTCGAAGTCCTGATAGGTCCGCAGAGACACGCCCATGCCGACGGCGACCTCCGCGCCGGTCATGTGGCGTTCCTTTCGGATGGCCTTGACGATCTGGGACAGCAGTCTCGCCTGACGCGCCAGAGGCGCTTTGGGTGAGGCGGCCATGATACGCTCCGGACCGAGAACAACTACAGGTACAGTAACCCCGCAAACGGTAGCGCTCGCAACCGTTTTGCGCGCATCGCTTGTTCTGCGGTCGGACAGATTGCACCTGGGAAGTCTTGAGACCACCGGGCTCGCGCCGGCTTTGCGGCTCGATGTGCAACGATCCTGAAAACCGTACGCAACGATCCGGGGACGGCTCCCCAGATTGTTGCCGGTCGATTCGCTTATCCACAGGCATTGACCGGCGTGTGCGGTTTAGTCGCCACGAGGCGTCGACCGTCTGGGGGGGAGCGCCAAGAATCTCGGCTTTGCCGGAGACACGTCATGGCCCGAGATCGCGACCCGTTTGACCGGACCTTGGAGACCCTGCGCCGCCGGCTAGTCGAGGGCGCGCCCCTCCAGGGCGTCGCCTTGCCTGTCAAGGCGCTGGCCGCCGAACTTGGGGTCAGCCCCACGCCCGTGCGCGAGGCGCTGTCGCGCCTGGCCGGCGAAGGCTTGGTCGCGCGGACGACGGCGGGTTACGCTGGTGTGATCCATGACGCCCGCAGCCTGGCCGAACTCTACCATCTTGCCGGGGTGTTGCTGGGCGGCCTGACCATGGCCTCGCCGACAGCACTGGCCTCGGTCTCGGTGTCTGAGGCTTTGGACCGATTGACCGTCGAGGCCGGCGATCAGACCTGGGCGGCGGCGTTTCGGCGCGTGCGCGCGCAGATTTCGCCCTTCGCCGCCTCCGAACGCAAGTGCCTGTCCCCGGAGGCCTGGCCGCCGAAGTCTCGCCTTACCGCCCATTTGCGTCGGTACTACGCGCGCCGCGCACACCGCAGCGGCGACATCCTCGGTGCGGCGATCGCCGAGCAGATCGGGTCGCGAATATAGATTTGAATATAGGCGCCCGCCGTCGCCTGCTGGTCGGGCCGCATCTGTGCGGTGAACCCGTACCGAAAGGAACGACGATGCAAGCCACCTTCAAACTGATCGCGGTCGGATCGGCCAAGGCCCTGACCCAGGC
>JAHINZ010000111.1 GCA_018895795.1 Alphaproteobacteria bacterium | reverse complement strand
GGTGTCCATATGGTGGGCCCTGACTCGCCCGAAATCATCCAGATGGCCGCCATCGCCGTGAAGATGGGCGTCACCAAGACCCAGTGGGATTCGACCTGCGCGGTCCACCCGACCCTCGCCGAGGAACTGGTGACGATGCGCGAGAAATATGTCCCCGCGGACGTGGGTGGAGCCGGATGAGGGCTTCCGTCGGCGCGCAGAGGTCCACGAAATGGCTAGGGGCTGTCGCGGTGTTCACCACCGCGCTGTTTCCGTTCGTGGGCTATCTGGCGCCGCTGGGTTTCGCGCCCTTGCTGGCCCTTTGCGGGTTGCTGGCCCTTCCAGGGCTGGCGCGGGCGAGGCCGGCCTCGCCGCCGACCATGGCGCTGTTTGTGCTGGTGGTCTGGGGCTTGATCAGCCTGCGCTGGAGCCCGGCCGCCCCCAAGATCGCCAGCCTCAGGGACAGTGGCGACCTGGGAGGCTTCACAGGGCTGAAGCTGCTGTTCGAACTGGCGCTGTATGGCGCGGCGATCGCGTCGTTGCGTCAGCTGTCCGAACGCGCCGCGCGCCGCGCAGCGGCGGTGCTGGCGGTGGGCGCTTTGGCCTTGGCGATCCTCGTGGCGCTGGACGGCGTCAGCGGGGCGGCTTTCTATCAATGGCTTAGGACGTCCATCCACGATCCCATCCGTCCCGACCTCGCGGTGGTGAAGGTGTCGATCGCCACCTATGCTCTGGCGCTATTGTTCTGGCCCACCGCGCGGATCATGAGCGGCCGCGGCTGGACGCCCGCCGCTTTTGTGCTGTTGTTCGCGGTGATCGTCGCGGCGATCTCGCTCAGCGCAGACGCCTCCTGGGCCGCGCTGGCCGCCGGCTTTATCGCTTTTGGCGCGGTGCGGCTGTTTGGCAAGGTCGCGGCGCGCTGGCTGGTCGCCGCGGTCGCGACGCCTTTCGTGGTCGGTCCGGTGCTGATGCTCTGGGGTGTCCATTCGGGCCTGGTCGCCGCGCTGCATCGGCACGTGCCGCGATCGTGGGACGCCCGCCTCGACATCTGGGCCTTCGCGTCCGACCGGATTCAGGATCACGCCATCCGGGGCTGGGGTATCGACGCCAGCCGCACCTTTGGTCCGGCGATACCCCTGCACACCCACAACGCCGCCCTGCAGCTGTGGCTGGAACTCGGCGCGGTGGGCGCGGCGTTGGGGGGCGTCTTCTTCAGCTGGGTCGCCTATCGCATCGTGACCTTGACCGGCGAGTCCCAAGAAGACGGCGCCATAGCGGCCGGGGCCCTGGTCACCTATCTGGTGATCGGCGGTCTGAGCTTTGGGGTCTGGCAGGAATGGTGGCTGGCCCTGGGCGCGCTGACCGTCATCGCCTGCGATATCTCACGCAAGGATTGAAGTCGTAGCCTAGGGGTCGTTAGGATGAACTTTCCTCGACTTCGCCTAAAGACGGCTTTGGTCGCATGATTTTGCCTTTTCCTCGCGGTTCAGTTAAAAGCCGCTCCCTTTGAAGCTGTTGAGCCTGTCATGACCACGCGTTGGACCCCCGCCACCTGGAGAGCAAAACCCGCCAAGCACATCCCGTCCGACTATCCGGACGCGAGCGCAGTGGATCGGGTCGAGCAGACGCTTCGCCAGATGCCGCCGCTGGTCTTTGCCGGCGAGGCGCGACGCCTGAAGTCGCTTCTGGGCGATGTGGCCGAAGGCCGCGCCTTCCTGCTGCAGGGCGGCGACTGCGCCGAGAGCTTCAAGGAGTTCCATGCGGACAACATCCGCGACACCTTCCGCCTGATCCTGCAGATGGCGGTGGTGCTGACCTTCGCCGGCGGCAAGCCGGTGGTGAAGGTGGGCCGGATCGCCGGCCAGTTCGCCAAGCCGCGTTCGGAGCCGATCGAGACCATTGATGGCGTGACGCTGCCGTCCTACCGCGGCGACAACATCAACGGCATGGAGTTCACCAATGATGAGCGCCAGCCCGACCCGGAACGCTTGCTGAAGGCCTACAGCCAGTCGGCCTCGACCCTGAACCTGCTGCGCGCTTTCGCCAACGGCGGCTATGCCGACCTGCACAACATTCACCGTTGGACCCTGGGTTTCGTGGGCGACAGCCCGCAGGGCGCGCGATACCGCGAGCTGACCGAGAAGATCAGCGAAAGCTTGGCCTTCATGGCCGCCATCGGGGTCACGCCCGAGAGCCATCCGGGTTTGCATCAAGTGGAGTTCTTCACCAGCCACGAAGCCCTGCTGCTGGGCTACGAAGAGGCGATGACCCGCGTCGATTCCACCTCGGGCGACTGGTACGACACCAGCGCCCACCTGCTGTGGATCGGTGAACGCACCCGTCAGTTGGACGGCGCCCACATCGAGTTCATGCGCGGCGTGAAGAATCCGATCGGTCTGAAGTGCGGGCCGACCATGGAGGGCGATGACCTGCTGCGCCTGATCGACGTGCTCAATCCGCAGAACGAGCCGGGACGCCTGACCCTGTACGGCCGTTTCGGTTCGGACAAGATCGCCGACCGCCTGCCGCGCCTGATGAAGGCGACCAAGGCGGCCGGCCGTTCGGTGGTTTGGGCCACCGATCCGATGCACGGCAACACGCTGAAGGCCTCGACGGGCTACAAGACCCGGCCCTTCGACCGCATCCTGTCGGAAGTGAAGTCGTTCGTGGAGATCGCTCACGCCGAGGGCGTCTATCCCGGCGGCGTGCACCTGGAAATGACCGGCCAGAACGTCACCGAGTGCCTGGGCGGCGCGCGGGCTGTGTCGGAAACCGATCTGGCCGACCGCTACCACACCCACTGCGACCCACGTCTGAACGGCGAGCAGGCCCTGGAACTGGCCTTCCTGGTGGCCGAGAAGCTCAAGTCGTCGCGCGACGATCAACGGCGCCTCGCGGCGGGATAATTTGTCACACTAACGTCGCATTACCTGAGGGTGTAGCCTCCTCCTTTAGTGGAGGAGGTTCGCGATATGATGGGTTCAACCGTCGCTCGCAGAGGGTTCTTGGGGCTGGCCATGCTCTTGGCCGCGCCGCCCTTGGCTCGCGCCTGGACGTCAGATCCGCAGACGGCGGCGACTACGGACGCGCTTCGCTATCTTGATGCGTCCCAACGCTTGACCGTTGAGGTCATGGTCAATGGGAAGGGCCCATTCCCCTTCCTAGTGGACACGGGCGCCAATGGTTCGGTCATATCCAGCGGTCTCGTTGATCGACTGGGCCTAGCGCGACGGGGGGCGGTCGAGGTCCATGGTCTCGCCGGGGCCCAGACTGTCGACACCGTCAAGATCGATCGGCTGCGAGTCGGTCAGCGCACCCACAGCGGCATGATGATGTCGGTCGTCGCCGGCGCCGACATCGGCGCGGCTGGGCTTCTGGGCCTGGAATGGCTGGGAAGAAACAGCCTCACGCTCGACTACAAGGCGCGCACGATGCATGTGGGCTTGGCGCTCGCGGCGCCGGACGCCCAGACGGTGGTGGTCAAGTCCCATACCAAGGAAGGGGGGCTGACCTTGATTGACGGGGTCATGCCCGGGGCGAGGCTGCAGGCCTTCCTCGACAGCGGCTCGACCATCACGGTGGGCAATATGGCGCTTTTCGCGGCCGCCAAACGCAACGATGCGATCGTGTTGAGCGCCACGGACATCAATCTCGATAGCGTCACGGGGCAGGTGCTGGAAGGTCGTCCAGCGACGCTCAAGAGCCTGACCTTGGGCAATATGATGTTGAGCAATGTGCCGCTGGTGATCGGCAATGTGCACACCTTCAAGTACTGGGGGGTGGATGACGAGCCGACGATCCTGATTGGGTCCGATATCCTTCAGCAGTTCGAGACCGTGTCGCTGGATTTCCGCCGCAGCGAAGTGCGTTTCCGGGTCTCCGGAGCCAGCTGAGACGCTGAACTGGACCGCCTTCTGGCTCAGGCTCCGCAGCGGTGATTGCTGGCGCCGCTTGCGCAGCGGGTATAGTTTCGCCGTTACCTCGGAGGAGGCGAGGCGACATGACGGGTTCAACCCTCTCTCGCAGAAGTCTCGCGGGACTGGCGGTGACGCTTGTCGCGAACCCGGCCTCGGCCTGGGGCTCCGAGGATCGGCAGACGTCGCCGGAGGAAAAGCTCAGATATCTGGACGCCGCCCGACGCTTGACGGTGGAGGTCATGATCAATGGCCAAGGCCCCTTCAAGATGATGGTCGACACCGGCGCCGACAGTTCGGTCATCTCGATCGAGACGGCTGACAAGCTGGGTCTGGCGCGCGGGGCGACGGTGGAAATGCACAGCATCGCCGGCGTCCAGACGGTCGACACGGTGCTCATCGACACGCTTCAAATGGGCCGTCGTATCACGCGGCGCATGCGCGTCTCGCTCGTCGCCGAGCGATATCTTGGCGCGGCGGGCCTGCTGGGGCTCGACTGGTTGGGCGCCAACAGCCTGATGTTGAACTACGGCAAGCTACGCATGGCGGTCGGTGAGCCTCTGCCTCTTCCGGACGCCAACACGGTGGTCATCAAGACGCGAACGCGCAGTGGGCTGACCCTGCTCGACGCTTTCATGCCGGGCCACAGGCTGATCGCCTTTCTTGACAGCGGCTCGTCCACGACCGTCGGGAATCTGGCGCTTCTGAGGGCGGCGCAGGCCAGCAAGGCTGTCCTTGGGGGCGTCGTTGATCTTAACCTGACAAGCGCGACCGGCCAAACCCTGCCCGGGCGGCTCGTGGTCCTCAGTCGGCTCACCCTGGATACGATGACCCTGATGAATGTGCCGGTCGTCGTGGGTCCTGTGCACACCTTCGAGTACTGGGGGCTGGGGGATCAGCCGGCGATCCTGATCGGGTCGGACATCCTGCAGAAGTTCGAAACCGTCGCTCTGGATTTTAAGCGCCACGAAGTGCGCTTCAAGGTTGCCGACCGCGGATAAGGCTTGCCGCCAACGCTCTCGATCAAAGGCTCATGACCCGGCACGCCGTGTCTTGACCCGTCGGGCGGCGCTCTCCAATGGTTGTTTGAATGGAGGGTGCTTATGCGTTTGCAGGCCAGGTTGAAGCGTGAGTGGCGGTTTCTGAAGGGGTTGCTCCGGACCCTCAAGCGCGTGAAGTCCATCGCTCCCGACAGCCCGAACCTGATCTGCGATGACTTGGAGGCGGCGGTTGACCGCTGGTCCGACAGCCCCGCGATCACCTTCGAGGGCAAGACCATCACCTATGCGGAGCTGGATGCGATCGCCAACCGCTACGCCCACTGGGCCAAGGGGCAGAGCATCACGCGCGGACAGACCGTGGCGCTGTTCATGCCCAACCGTCTTGAATATCTGGCGATCTGGTACGGCCTGTCCAAGGTCGGCGTCGCCACGGCGCTGATCAACAATCAGCTGACGGGACCAGCCCTGGCCCATTGCCTGAACATCTCCCAGGCGTTGCACTGCATCGTCGACGTCGAGACGTCGCCCTGTTTCGAACAGGTCAAGGACAGCCTTGGCCGCCATATCCAGCAATGGGTCCTGGGTCCCGCGCATGGCGACCAGCGCGATCTGGTCAACGCATTGAAGAGCTGCAGCCAGCTGCGCCCCGATCGCGATACGGCCCGTAGCGGTCTGACCGCCAAGGACAACGCGCTGTTCATCTTCACCAGCGGCACGACCGGAATGCCCAAGGCCGCGCGCATCAACCATATGCGCGCACAGCTCTATATGCGGGGGTTCGCGGGCTCCACCGACGCCCGTCCGTCCGATCGCATCTATGTCACCTTGCCGCTCTATCACGCCACCGGCGGGCTGTGCGCCATGGGGGCGGGTCTGCTGACCGGCGGCTCGATCGTGCTGAAGAAGAAGTTCTCGGTCAGTCAGTTCTGGGACGACGTCGTGGCCGAGCGGTGCACGATGTTTGTCTATATCGGCGAGCTTTGCCGCTATCTGGCAAACCATCCCGAAACGCCCAACGAGCACGCTCACAAAATTCGCCTGATCTTCGGGAACGGCCTGCGCCCCGATGTCTGGGACGACATGTTGGATCGCTTCAAGGTCGGAGCGGTTCTGGAGTTCTACGGCGCGACCGAAGGCAATGTGTCGAT
>JAHINZ010000110.1 GCA_018895795.1 Alphaproteobacteria bacterium | reverse complement strand
ACGCGGAAACCCGCTGAAGGGATGGGAAGGGTCGCGGAGCGTCCGGGCCTCGCCCGGAATGAAAGTAAGAAGTACCGTTTCGACGAAGCCGTCCGCTCCGCGCGGCCGTTATCCGCAAGCGCTTCCGGTTCGGCGGTGTTATCGCCTCGCCCTCCGCGCCCCCGACGGGCGGACAGGAGCGCGACTCCCGTCCGGACCGCGGACCTTTCAGCCCGCCTGCTGCTCGCTCGACCCTCGCGGTCACGTCGTTTCTGTGTTCCAGGGCCGACCGCCGCCAGAGACTACGAGGTTGGCGGCCCAGAGCACACTGTACCCTTCCCGCCATCGATGGAGCTTCCCGCTCGACCACCCCCCGTCGCCGCATCGGTCGCTGGCCTTGCGTCCTTCCCGTACGACGAGGTGGGTTTAGAATACGGGCGGTTTGAGCGCCGAGGATTGGCGCGCTCAACTATTTTTTAGATCGTTGAATTTGTTGGAATTCATCGGCGAAAACCCGGGGATGGCGCGCAGTTTATCCCCAGACTTGCCCCCTACGGGCCGCTGCGCGGCCGTCTTCCCCCGAAGGGGGAAGACGAAGGGCGCGGATCTCATCTTCCCCCTTCCAGGGGGCGGACGACCTGCTCCGCAGGTCAGGAGGGGGCCCGCGGCGTTGGCCGGGGACAGAGCCTGGCGCGGCGCCTCCGACAAACCGCCGCAGCCGCGTTCCGTCCCTATCTCCGGGGCGAGCCTCTGCTATGTTGCGGTCTCGAATCTCGACGGTCGATTGCGACCGGCGTTCGACGGGGTTCGGGTCGGAGGTAGAGTGTGGCGGTTGACGCCCGAATCCTGATCGTGGCGCGCGACGATCTGCGCGCCGGTCCCTTGGCCGAGGGGCTGGATCGTCTTGGCTGGCGCACCATCACCGCGCGCGGGCCCTATGCGGCCCTGGCGGCGCTGGGCGATCTGCCCATCGAGGCGGTCATCGTTGACCTGGCCAGCGCGGGTCCCGACACCCAATCCCTGGCCCGCCGCCTGAAGGCCGCCGTCGCGCCGCGTCGCCTGCCGGTGATCGCCATCGGCGAACTCGATGACGGCCAAATGGGCCAGGCTTTTGACCTGACCCTGTCGCCGCCCTTGCATCCGTCCCAGGCGGCGCTTCGGCTGGAATCGCTGGTGCGCACAGCGATCGCCGAGGAAGAATTCGAGCTACGACTGGAGACCTTCGGTGAACGGGGCCGCCGGATGGACCTGCCCGAGCCGCAGCCCTCCCCGTTCCGCATCCTGGCGGTGGGCGAACCCGCCCCGCAGTTCCTGGCCCTGTCCAACGCCCTCAAGCGCAGCGGCGCCGAGGTGGTCGGCGCCTTCACCGCCTATACGGCGTTCGACTATCTGCACGAGCGGGCCTTCGATTCCGTGGTGCTGTGGGCTGGCGACAACCAGCAGGAAGCGCTGTCGATCGCCGCCGGCATGCGCCGCAACACCCGGCTCTTCCACATCCCGGCCATGCTGTATCTGAAGGCCGAGAGCTATGTGACCATGTCGGAGGCCTTCCATCGCGGTGTGTCCGACGTGGCCTCGCCCGAGACGCCGGAGGTCGAGACCGCCCGGCGGGTGATGGAACTGGCCCGCAACTACCGGCGCGGCGAATCCATTCGCGGCGCCCTGGAAAAGGCCCGCAGTTCGGGCCTGATGGACGCGGCCACCGGCCTGTTCACCCGGGATCTGTTCGCCGCGCACCTGGCGCGGTTGACCAGCGCGGCGCGCGAGCGGTCTCGCCCGCTGTCGATCTGCGTGCTGCGCGTGGCCGACAAGCCCGAGACGACCTGGGCGCGTCAGAACGGCTGGCTGGACCGGGCCATTCCGCAGATCGGCTCGATGGTCGGTCGGCTGGTGCGCGTGGAAGACACCGCCGCCCGTCTGGCGCCGGAGGTTTTCGCCCTGGCCCTGCCCGCCACTAACCAGACCGCCGCCCGCGCGGCGGCCGAACGGATCGCCGCCGTGATCGGCTGCACCGCCTTCGACGCCGGGGAGGATCGCCCGCCCTTCGTCTGTGAGTTCGACATCGGCGTGGCCCAGATCGAAGCCGGCGAAGGCGCCGTCAAGGCCCTGGAGCGGGCCGCCGCCCGCGCGTTGCAACGCGAAGCCGGCTGAGACCCGCGATGCCGCAGCCGATGCCCCCGCCGATGATCGTGGACGTGATCGCCGACGTGGTCTGTCCCTGGTGCTACCTGGGCTGGCGACGGGTCAAGGCCGCCCTGGCCCTGCGGCCTGATCTGGACACCGCGATCGTCTGGCGGGCCTATCAGCTGGATCCGACGCTTCCCGAAGAGGGCGTGGACCGCAAGGCCTATATGGCCGCCAAGTTCAAGGATCCGGACCGCTTGAAAGCGGTGCACGAGGCGCTGGTGGCGGGCGGCGCCGAGGACGGGATCGTTTTTGACTTCGCGTCCATCCAGAAGTCGCCCAACACCAACGCCGCGCATCGGCTGATCCGCTGGGCGCTGAGCGCCGGCGTGCAGGACGCCGTGGTCGAGGCCCTGTTCGCCGCCTATTTCACGGAAGGCCGCGACATCGGCGATCCGATGGTGCTGGCCGATATCGCCCAAGCCGCCGGCATGGAGCGTCTGATTGTACTGCAGCTGTTGTCCGAGGGCGCGGACCAGGAAACCGTGAGCCGGGAATACGCCCTGGCGGTGCGGGGCGGCGTCACCGGCGTCCCCTATGTGATCTTCGGCGGCAAGGTCGCGGTCATCGGGGCCGAAGCCCCCGAGACCATCGCCGCCGCCCTCGAACAGGTCGCGCTTTAGCTGCAGGGTAGTTTTCCCTGATCTGCCAACATCTTGGCGGCGACATCGAAACCAGTCCAGGCCGCGCCTGCCAGGGCTGCTCCCACACTGACCCGACGCACGCCGATGTCGGCCAGGGGCGCGACGGACTGGCCGGGCCAGGCCATCAGGACGTTCACCGGCCTGGGGCGGACCGCCTTGACGATCGCCGCCACGTCGGCGATCGCGATGACGCCCGGCGCGTACAGACAATCGGCGCCGGCCTCGGCATAGGCGACCAGGCGATCGATCGTCGAGGATAGGTCCTCCTGTCCGATCAGGAAGCCTTCGGTTCGTCCCACCAGAACCACGTCCTGGCCGCTGGCGTCGATGGCCGCGCGCGCCGCCTTGATCCGCTCCACGGCCAGGTCGAGGTCATAGAGATCCCGTCCCACCCGATCCTCGATGGACAAGCCGGCCACCCCGGTGTCGACAGCCAGGGCGACACTGGCGGCCACGCCGTACGGTTCATCGGCGAACCCGGCCTCGAAATCGGCGTTCACCGGCAGGTCGGTGGCCCGGCAAAGCATCCGCAGATGGTCCAGAACCAGGTCGCGACTCAGCCCTCCGTCGTCATGCCCCAGCGACCAGGCCGCACCGGCGCTGGTCGAGGCCAGGGCCTTGAAGCCGAGTTTCTTCAGGCGCAGGGCGCTGCCCGCGTCCCAGGGATTGGGCAGGGTGAAGCAGCCGTCGTCATGCAGGGCGCGAAAGGCGGCGCGACGGGCGGTGAAATCGATCGATGACATGAGCTTCTCCGGAGAACGCCGTGAGCCATAAACGGTGGTGATGACAGCCAGTGTCAGCGGCCTGTCAGGGTGGCGAGGACCACGGCCGCCGGCCGCGCAAGGGCTGGGCCCAGACCATCCACCAGCCGTCGGGCCGGCGATAGAGTTCCGCCGCGCCTCCGGCGGCGAAATCCGCCTCGGTCAGCACGATCCGATCGGCGCAAGCGGCGGGCGGCGCGCCTTGCCGGCCGCCGCGCAGGACCACGATCTCGGCGTCCCGGCAAAGCGCCTCGAGCGTTTCGGGGGCGACGACCTTGCGGCTCCAGGACAGGGCCAGCCGAACCGGGGCCTGGGCGCCGGGCGTGCAGGCATAGGCGGCGCAGTCAAAGTCGGCGCTTTCGACGATCGCCAGACCGCGCCGCCGCGCCCAGAGCTCCGCGCCGAAGCGACGGGTGTCGGGCCGCAGCAGCAGCGCCTCGTGGCCGCGCCGGACCGCCGCCGCGGAACCGTCCGCCGCGATCCAGACATCGCCCGCCGGCGGCCGGGGCCACAGGGCGACGGCCAGGGCGAGAGGCGCGCCCAGCCAGCGCAGCCGCCCTTTCCACAGGCACAGCGTCATCAGGCCCAAGACGGCGATCACCAGGGTGAAGGGCGGCGCGCTGGCGACCACGGCCTGGCCGCCCAGCGCCTCGAACGCTTCGGCGACGGCTTGCATGGCGTCGACGCCCCAGCCCGCGATCCGCAGGAACGGCTCGCCCCAGCCGACGCCCTCCAGAACGGCGCCCAGGGCCAGGAACGGCATGATCACGAACGACGACAGGGGGGCGACGATCAGATTGGCCGGCAAGCCCCAGAGGGCGACCCGGTTGAAGTGCTGCATGGCGAAGGGGCCCGTCGCCAGACCCGCGACGAAGCTGGCGCCGATGCTGACCGCCAGCCAGGTCCTGGCGGCCTGGATCGCCCGGATCGGCCAGGGCACGGAAAGTTCGCGCACCGGCCGGGGCCAGGCCTCGGCCAGGGCGATCAAGGCCGTGGTGGCGGCGAACGACATCTGGAACCCCGGCGCGGCGGCCGCCTCGGGCTGCAGCGCCAGGATGATCAGCGCCGCGACGGCCAGGCCATGCAGGGTCACGGCCTGACGGTCGAACAGGATGGCGGCGAAGGCGACGCTGGCGGTGATCGCCGCGCGCTCGGCCGGCGGTGGCGCGCCGGAGATGACCAGATAGCCGGTGACGGCGATCAGACCGGCGACGGCGGCGATCTTCTTGCCCGGGGCGCGCAAGGCCAGCCAGGGCCAGGCGGCGATCCCCAGCCGGGCCAGACCAAACACGAACCCGCCGACGATGGCCATGTGCAGTCCCGAGATCGACAGGATATGGGCCAGACCGGAAGCGCGCATGGCCTGGGTCTGTTGCGGCGTGATCCAGGCTTCGTGGCCGGTCACCATGGCCGCCCCGATGCCGCCGCTGTGGGGGCCCATATGGGCGACGATGCGCTGGGCCAGCCGCCAGCGAAAGGCGT
>JAHINZ010000109.1 GCA_018895795.1 Alphaproteobacteria bacterium | reverse complement strand
GTCCGGAGGGGGCCAGCGGCGTCGGCCGGGGACGCCCCGCCTCCGCGCCGGAGGGAGCCATCCTTACATCTCACGGCGAGACGATCGCCGGTTTGGACAGGTTGCTCCGCCGACACCGGTCTTCGACCGGCCGCGTCGCGGCGGCCCGCAGGGCCGTCCTTGACCAACCTGTCCAGACCGCACGCTTGGCCTCGAAGAGATGAAAGGCTGGCTCCGCGCGAGGCGCGTCCGCCTTGGGCGGCGAAGCTTGGGGCCGCTCACGACCCTAGTCGGACATCGAGTTAGCCCGGCAACGTGCGGCCCTCAAGCTCATGTTGCTACATCCTTAGATTGGATATGTCGAAAATTTAATCCCGAGTTGCGCGAAAGATAGTACAATTTCGTCGGTCATTTGGGCGATGGGATTCGAGGAATCTATGATCGGGATGTTGGCGGCCATGGCCTTGGCGGGGTCCTCGCCGCACACGACGGGTGAGATCCGCATCGACCTCCCGGCCGGGCGGCTGGAGGGCGCGGTCTGCGTCGAGAACTGGCCTACGGGCGCTGGGCATTCCATAACCCTGCATCGCGGTCTCAACCTGGCTCGTGTGAAGGACCAGGCTGGAAAAATCCTAGACTTCGACGGTTGGTATGGCGGAGCTGTGGACGGCGAGGGCCTCGTCTACGACTTCACCCCGCCGCCGTCCGGCCCGGTCTGCTTTGAATATGTCGGCGCCGCCCCGATGTTCCCGGCCCATGATGCCGTCGAGGATTTCAAGGGACTGATCGCGGCCGACGGCAAAAGCTTGCGGGCGGCCGAGCAGGCAGTCTGGCTACCGACGCCCTACGACGCTCGGACAAAGAGTCGGCTTCAGAGCACGACTTATAAACTGCACGTCGCGTGCGACACGTGCAGGTTGCTTTATGTGAGCGGGGCGCCGCCTGTCCGGGGGCGCGAGGGAACGTTCGAAAGCAGCACCCCACAGCGGCCGTTGCTGTTTGTTGGAACGGGGCCGATGGACGTCGGATCGGACGTGACCTTCGTCAACGCGAAGCTGTCGCCCGACGCGCGGGCGGGGTGGACGAGCGCCTACCAGGCGGTGCGTGGGTTCTATGCTGAGTATCTGGATCGCCCTTACGGCGGCATGCCGACCATCTTGCGCTTCGATTCCGTAGACAAGGGCCTGAACCCGAAGCGGCAATGGGGCTTTGCCAGCTGGCCGACCATCGCCTTCGGCAACGGCGATCTCGAAGCTATGGGGCGAGTGCTTCCCCGCAACGATGACGAAGGGCGGGGGCGCACCGCTTATCTCGCCCATGAGGCGGCGCACTACTACTTCAATGGGACATTGGCCGGGAACGGGCCCTATCGGTGGTTTCTGGTCGAAAGCGCCGCCGAGTTCATGTCGTGGAAGGTTCTGGCCGCGACCAAGGGGCAGGCCGCGATGCGAGCCCGTGTCGCCAGCAAGGTCGGTGAGATAAGCTGGGACGTCCTTCCGCTGAACACTATCGAACGAGAGGAACGGATCGGGGCCAACTACCGCTACGTCTATGGGCCCTTGCTGCTGGAAAGCCTGGACAGGACGATCGGCGACGCACGGATGCGGCTTTTCATGCGGGGAATGCTAGCCTCGCCGCCGACGGCCTGGAGCGACTTCACGCGGCTCGCCAAGGCGGCCGGAGTCGGCGAAGCGGAGTGGGGCGACTGGACCCGGCATTGTGTCGACGGCGCGCCGAAGGCTTGCATTGAGGCACTTTCTGCGCAGGCGGCGCCCTAAGCGCGGCTGCATCCGAGAGCATGCGCCCTGGTCCGGAGGCAAATCTGATGACCGCACCCCACCCGGAGCAGACCTCCAACACGCCCGCTGACGGTTTGCCCAGCCCAGCCCCCGCGCTAGACTCCCACGTCCCCGCCTGTTAAACGCCACGCCTCGCTCCAGGACTCCGTCCCGGGGCGTGCTCGTCGTTATGACGGGACCAAATCCGTGGAAGGGCCGCCAAGCCCGCACCACGGCTCACCAGCGAGGGCTCACCGCCCTCACGAGAGGATACAATGGCTAAAAAGATCCTGGGCTATATCAAGCTCCAGGTGAAGGCCGGCTCCGCCACGCCTTCACCGCCTATCGGCCCCGCACTGGGCCAGCGCGGCGTCAACATCATGGGCTTCTGTAAGGAGTTCAACGCGCGCACCGAGAACGTCGAAAAGGGCACCCCCCTGCCGACCGTGATCACCGTGTTCCAAGACAAGTCGTTCACCTTCATCACCAAGACGCCCCCGGCGACGCACTATCTGAAGCAGATCACCGGCCTGAAGTCCGGTGCCAAGCTGACCGGTCGCGAGACCGTCGGCGAAGTGACCCGCACCCAGCTGCGCGAGATCGCCGAAAAGAAGATGAAGGACCTGAACGCCAACGACATCGAGGCCGCGGCCAAGATCATCGAAGGCTCCGCCAAGGCCATGGGCCTGCTGATCGTGGAGGCCTAGGATCATGCCTAAGCAAGCCAAGCGCATCCAAGCCTGGACCGGCGAACGTGACGCCGTCCATGCCGTCGCCGACGCCATCGCCCTGGTCAAGGCCAACGCCAAGGCCAAGTTCGACGAGTCGATCGAGATCTGCGTCAATCTCGGCGTCGATCCGCGCCACGCCGACCAACAGGTCCGCGGCGTTGTGAACCTGCCGTCGGGCACCGGCCGCGACGTCCGCGTCGCCGTCTTCGCTAAGGACGCCAAGGCGGCCGAAGCCCTCGCGGCGGGCGCCGAGCACGTCGGCGCCGAAGACCTGCTGGAAAAGATCCAGGGCGGGTTCATGGACTTCGACCGCGTCATCGCGACGCCGGACATGATGGCCCTGGTGGGTCGTCTGGGTAAGGTGCTGGGCCCGCGCGGCCTGATGCCTAACCCGAAGGTCGGCACCGTGACCCCGAACGTCGGTCAAGCCGTGAAGGACGCCAAGGGCGGCGCCGTCGAGTTCCGCGTCGAGAAGGCGGGCATCGTCCACGCCGGCATCGGCAAGGTCTCGTTCACCGACGAAGCCCTGCTGCTGAACGTCAAGGCGATGATCGACGCGCTGAACAAGTCCAAGCCCTCGGGCGCCAAGGGCATCTATGTGAAGCGTATCGGCCTGTCCTCGACGATGGGCCCGGGCTTCAAGGTCGACGCCGCGTCGATCGCCTAAGCCTTTCGAGCTTTCTACCGGAACGGGCGCTGGAGAAATCCAGCGCCCGTTTTGCGTTTGGGCCTCGCATTGTGAGGTCGGCTAGCCGGTGTTATATTTCAGCTAGACGGAGAGTTCGATGGCCTTCCACGTTCGCGATCCCGAAGCCGACGCCATGCTGCGGTCCTATGCCGAGGAGAAGCGCGTCGGCATCACCGACGCCATCAAGCTGGCCGTGACGCGGGCGCGCCAGGCCGACGCGCAGGCGTTCTCCGACAAGCGCGCGGCCCTAAAGGCCATTCGCGATCAGTTGAACAGCTATCCGCGCACGGGCGAGAAGGCCGACAAGGCGTTTTTCGATGCGCTGTCGGGCGATTGATGTTCGTCGACGCCTCAGCGTGGGTGGCCATTCTGGCTGACGAACCTGAAGCCTTGGCCTTCGAAGGCCGTCTGATCGAGGCCGCCCTTGTGCTGATCTCGCCGATCGTCGTCTGGGAAACGGTGCGAGCGGTGGCCAGGATCATCCAGATAGAACCTGGCGAGGCCCGACAATTGACCTTGGGCTACATGGCGCGGATCGGCGCCCGGACCGTTGCGATCGGAGAGATCGAACAGGCCGAGGCGCTCGACGCCCACACCCGCTTCGGCAAGAGCGTTCACCCCGCCAGACTGAACATGGGTGATTGTTTCGCCTATGCCTGCGCGCGGACCCACGGCGTGCCGCTGCTGTTCAAGGGCGACGACTTCTCGCTGACCGATATCGCGCCGGCGTGATCGACACCGCGCGCCTCGACGTCGCCGTGATCGGCGGCGGGCCGGCCGGGCTGATGGCGGCAGAGGGGCTCAGCGCCGCCGGGCGCTCGGTGACGGTGTTCGAGAAGATGCCGACCTTCGGGCGCAAGTTCCTGATGGCCGGGCGGGGCGGCCTGAACCTCACGCATTCGGAAGACTTCGACCGGTTCGCCGGGCGCTATGGCGCGGCGAACGCCGCCCTGCGGCCGATGCTGGAGGCCTTCACCCCATCCGACCTGATCGCCTGGGCGCAGGGTCTGGGCCAGGCGACCTTCGTCGGCTCCAGCGGCCGGGTGTTTCCCACGGCGCTGAAGGCCTCGCCGCTGCTGCGGGCCTGGCTGGCGCGTCTGGAGGGGCGGGGCGTGGCCTTGCGCACGCGGGCCGAGTGGCGGGGCTGGGACGCGGACGGCGCGCTGCTGTTCCACACGCCGCAGGGCCCCGAGACCGTGCGGCCGCGTGCGACCATCCTGGCCCTGGGCGGCGCCAGCTGGGCCAAGCTCGGCTCGGACGGCGCCTGGGCGCCGCTGTTGCGGGCCCGCGGCGCGACGGTCGCGCCGTTCGCCGCCGCCAACAGCGGTTTCGACGTCGCCTGGAGCGGTGTCTTCAAGGACCGCTTCGCCGGCGAGCCCCTCAAGAATATCGCTCTGCGGCTGGGCGAGGTCGCCGCGCGGGGCGACGCGATGATCGCCGGCTATGGTCTGGAAGGCGGAGCGATCTACGCCCTGGGCGCCGCGCCGCGCGCGGCGATTGCGGCGACGGGCAGGGCGGTGGTCGAGATCGACCTGCGGCCGGATCTTTCCCGCGAGGTCCTGGCGGCGCGGCTATCCAAGCCCCGAAACGGCCAGTCGCTGGCCAATTGGCTGCGCAAAGCCGCGCACCTTTCGCCGGTCGAGGTCCATCTGCTGCGCGAGGCCCATGGCCTGGAGCTGCCGGTCGACCCGTTGGCCCTGGCCGAGGCGATCAAGGCGGCGCCGATCGCCCTGACCGGCGTTCAGCCGCTGGACCGGGCGATCTCGTCGGCCGGCGGCCTGACGCTGGACTCGCTGGACGGCCTGGAACTGCAAGCCGCCCCCGGCGTGTTCGTGGCCGGCGAGATGCTGGATTGGGAGGCGCCGACCGGCGGCTATCTGCTGCAGGCCTGTTTCGCCACCGGCGCGGCCGCGGCCCGGCAGGTGCTGGCGCGATTCGCCTAATCGCCGCGCTCCCCGGCGGAGCTCGGGGGCCCAGTGTCATCCCGAGCGGCCGGAGGGCGCGCGCTCGACGCGCGGCCTGGTCCGGCCGGGCTTCGACGTCGGGGTGGTCGATCCTTGTCCGAGGTCTGGGTCGATACGCCAGAAAGCCGCGACCGCGCGACGGCCTGGCTGGGCCTCTTTTGTCGGTCGATTGACCCATGTTCCGCAACGAAACAGCTTTCGTTATGGTTTAATCTCCAGGCGCAGCGAGCGCTGTCGTAAGGATGATGTCCATGACACGAGTTCTCGAAGGCAAGGTCGCCGTCATCACCGGCGCGGCCGGGGCGATCGGCATGGCGACCTCCAAGCTGATGGCCGAGCGCGGCGCGACCATCGTCGCCGTCGACATCCCTGGAACCGACTGGTCCAAACTGAAGGCCGCCTTGCCCAGGGACGCCAAGCTGATCACGGCCGAGGCCGACGTCACCGACGAGGCTTCGGTGGCGGCCTATGTGGAGAAGGCCAAGGCCGAAGGCGGTCGGATCGATATCTTCTTCAACAATGCCGGCATCGAAGGCGTCGTCCAGCCGATCGAATCCTATCCGCTGGACGCCTTCATGAAGGTGCTGGGCGTCAATGTGGCCGGGGTGTTCCTGGGGCTGAAGCATGTTCTGCCGGTGATGTACGCCCAGGGCGCAGGCAGCATCATCAACACCTCCAGCGTCGCGGGCCTGATGGGCTCACCGGGCATGGCCGGCTATTGCACCTCCAAGCACGCCGTCGTGGGCATAACCCGCGTGGCGGCCGTCGAGGCCGCGCCCAAGGGCG
>JAHINZ010000108.1 GCA_018895795.1 Alphaproteobacteria bacterium | reverse complement strand
CGGAGGCGGCGCGGGTGGCGGGGGCGGTTCCGGGAAGGCGCCCGGCGGGGGCGGCGGCGGAGCGGGGGGCGGGGGCGGCTCGACCCAGGCCTGGCGGCCGACGGCCAGGGCGGCCAGGGGCGTGGCGACCAGCGCCAGGGCGGCGACGGTCAGGGCCACGGTCAGGGGGCGACGGCGCGCGGCGGTGGGGGTCATGATGCAGGCGATCCTTGTCTTGAGGGTTCGGGCGTCGGCGGCCATGGCGATGGCGACGCGCGCGGCGGAATGGGGGCGGGGCGAGGGCTGGGCGGCCAGGCGAACCAGGGCCCGGGCGTAGAGGGCGCGATCGACGGTCTCGAGCGCGGCGGCGTCGGCGGCCTCTTCCGACCGCTCGACCAGAACGGCGTGCAGGCGCCAGACCAGCGGATTGAACCAGAACAGCGCCACGGCCAGGCGCGACAGCACCAGGAAGATCCAGTCGTGACGTCGCAGGTGGGCCAATTCATGGGCCAGGATGGCCGGCGCGGCGTGACGCTCGGCCAGGCTGGCCGGATCCACCAGGATGAAACCGGGCGCGACGCCCCAGCTGAGCGGGCCGGTCAGCCGGTCGCTGCACACCAGGCCGGGGCGGTCGGCGGCCTGCAGATGCTCGATCGGGGCCAGCCAGTCGGGGCAGGTCACCGGATCGCCCTGGCGGGTCCAGCGGCTCAGGGTCCGCAGGCCCAGCGCCAGCCGGCCGACGAGGACGATCACGCCCAGCAGCCACAGGCCGCCGATCAGCGCGGCGGACGGCGGCCAGGTCAGGCCGCTCGACCCGTCGGCGCTCGCTTGGCCGGCCCCGACCGACGGGACAAAGCCCGAAAGCGCGGGCGGAACCGGCGGCAGCAGGGCCAGGGTGATGGCCGGCAGAACGTTCATGATCACCGGCAGGGCCAGCAGCAGGCAGACCGTGGCGCGCAGGATCTCCACGCGGTCGACGGACCGCGGGGTCAGCAGGCGGGCGGCGGCCAGGCCGGCCCCGGCGACCAGGCTGGACTTGACCAGCAGGACCAGCAGCAGGGGGCCGGTCACGGCTTGCGCTCCACGGCCTGGTCGATGACCTGTTCCAGGGCGGCGGCCTCTTCGGGCGTCAGCCTTTGGCCCAGACCCAGCAGGGCGGTGGCGGCGCTGGCCGCCGAGCCGGCGAAGAAGGTGTCGATCATTCGCTGCAGCGCGCCGGCGGCCACGGCCTGGGTCCGCTGGACGGGGGTGTAGAGGAACCCGTCGCGCCCGGCCGAGCGCGCGACCAGGCCCTTGCCCTCCAGGCGCGACAGCAGGGTGCGGACGGCGGAGTCGCTGAGCGGATCGGACAAGGCGTGGCGGAGGCCCGCGGCCGTGCTGGAGTCCAGCCGGCACAGGGTCTCGAAAACCTCGCGTTCGCGGCGCGGCAGGGCTTCTATCACGGGGAAACTCCGCAGGCTGATGACGCTACATGTGTAGCGCTACAAACGTAGCGGATCTAGGCCGCAAGCGGGCCGCCCGGATGAATTCGCGGTAACCTGGCGGTGCGAGGGCTCGCCTCGCACCGCCAGGCCGTCGCGCCGTCTCAGCCCAGCGGGCCCAGATAGTCCAGCTTGCCGACGGCGACGCCCTGATGGCGCAGGATCGCGTAGGCGGTGACGAGGTGGAAATAGAAGTTGGGCAGGGCGAAGCCCAACAGGCAGTCCTCGCCGCTCATCTTGGCCTCGAAGGCCCCGGCCTTCAGCGTCACCTCGCGCTTCTTGGAGCCGTCGAAGGCGTCTTCATCGACGCTGTCGAGGAAGGCGATGGTCTTGGCCAGGCGGGCCTTCAGGTCGGCGAAGGTCACCTCGTCGTCGGGCATCGGGGGCGGGATGATGTCGGTCAGCCGGCCGATGGCGGCCTTGGCGGTGTCGGAGACCCGCTGGATCTGGCCGGTCAGGGTCAGCATGTCGGGCGCCAGGCTCGCGGCCAGCAGGGCGGCGGGGTCCTGGCCCGCGGCCGCGGCGTGGGCCTCGCCCTTGTCGAGCAGGGTCGTCAGGATCTTCAAGCCACGGATCATGACCGGGACGGTGGCGCGATACATCGAAGGCATGGGCGGGCTCCAGGAAGGTCGAGGGCCGGCTTGGCCGTCGGGTCCTAGATGGGGGCTGAGGTCGGGTTTGCATTAGGGGCCTGGCGACTTGCGCTCTCCTGACCGCTTGGCGGTCGTCCTCGCCCAGAGGGGGAAGATGTCGTGAACAGCGCCGCCGCGATCGCCGAAACCCCGATCTATCCCAAGGGGTCGCCTCCACGCCGGGGTGACGTCGGGCGCTTGGGGGGGTACAGAAGCCGCCCGATCCCCTCAGATATGTGACGCCGCCCCTTGCGACTGCCCCAGGCCCGCCTCGACCAGGTTCTCGACCGTTTCCGCGAAGTGGAGGCCCGGATGGGCGCCGCCACCGACGGATCCGAGATCGTCAAGCTCTCCAAGGAGCACGCCGAGCTGCGGCCGGTGGCCGAGGCCGTGCAGACCCTGGCCAAGCTGGCCGCCGAGCGCGCCGAGCTGGACGAGATGGCCAGCGACCCGGACATGGCCGCCATGGTCCGCGACGAGATCCAGGCCCTGGACGACAGGCTGCCGATCCTGGAGCACGAACTGGCCCTGATGCTGGCCCCCAAGGATCGCGACGAGAACGCCTCGGCCATCCTGGAAGTGCGGGCCGGCACCGGCGGCGACGAGGCGGCCCTGTTCGCCGGCGACCTGTTTCGCATGTATCAGCGCTACGCCGCCCTGCAGGGCTGGAAGGTCGAGGTCGACAGCGTCTCCGAGGGCGAGATGGGCGGCTACAAGGAAATCATCGCCTCGGTCACCGGCGACGGGGTGTTCGGCCGCTGGAAGTTCGAGAGCGGCGTGCACCGCGTGCAGCGCGTGCCGGCCACCGAAGCCCAGGGCCGCATCCACACCTCGGCCGCCACCGTCGCGGTGCTGCCCGAGGCCGAGGATGTCGAGATCGAGATCAATGACAGCGACCTGCGCATCGACACCTACCGCTCGTCGGGGGCCGGCGGTCAGCACGTCAACAAGACCGACTCCGCCGTCCGCATCACCCACCTGCCCACCGGCGTGGTGGTGACCTCGTCGGAGAAGTCGCAGCACCAGAACCGCGCGCGCGCGATGAAGAACCTGAAGGCGCGGCTGTACGACATGCAGCGCGAGGCCCTGGACACCGCCCGCTCCGACGCCCGCAAGGGCCAGGTGGGCAGCGGCGACCGCTCCGAGCGCATCCGCACCTATAATTTCCCGCAGGGCCGGGTTACCGATCACCGGATCAATCTCACCCTCTATAATCTGGCCCGGGTGATGGAGGGCGACGCCCTGGACGACATCATCAAGCCGCTGATCGCCGAAGACCAGGCCGCCCGCCTGGCCACCCTGGAAGACGGCTACGCCTGATGGCCTTCACCCGCACCTACGACGAAGACGAGCCCCAGCGGGTCAACAAGTGGCTGGCCCAGAGCGGGGTCTGTTCGCGCCGCGAGGCCGAGGCCCTGATCGCCGACGGCCTGGTGTCGATCGACGGGGCGGTGGTCGAGGATGTGGGCCGCAAGATCCTGCCCGGCCAGACCCTGGTGCTGGCCGACCGGGCGACCGACAAGCTCGACTCCAGCCTGACGATCATGATCCACAAGCCGGTCGGCATCGTCTCGTCCCAGCCCGAGGACGGCCAGGTGCCGGCCGTGCGGCTGTTGAAGCGCGAAAACCTGTGGGCCCACGAGGCGGTGATCCCCGATTTCAGCAACCACCTGGCCCCGGTGGGGCGGCTGGACATGGACTCGCGCGGCCTGCTGATCCTGTCCGAGGACGGCGTGGTGGCCAAGGCCGTGATCGGCCCGCAGTCGGAGCTGGAAAAGGAATACCGCGTCGCCATCATGGGCGAGATCACCGAGGAAAAGCTGGAGCTGATGCGCTTTGGCCTCGAACTGGACGGCCGCGAGCTGCGCCCCGCCCATGTGGAGGTGATCTCCGACCAGCGTCTGAGGGTGATCCTGCAGGAAGGCCGCAACCGCCAGATCCGCCGGATGTGCGACCTGCTGGAGTGGAAGGTCGTCGACCTGTTCCGCGTCCGCGTCGGTCCCCTGACCCTGGGCGACATGCCCGAAGGCTACTGGCGTCCGCTGACGGCGGAAGAGCGGGCGGGACTGATCGCGGGCTAGGTTCCCGCAACCAAATAGGCTTGTCATCCCGGCCGCAGCGAAGCGGAGCGCCGGGACCCAGGGG
>JAHINZ010000107.1 GCA_018895795.1 Alphaproteobacteria bacterium | reverse complement strand
TACATGCTGGAGGCGGCGACCGCGGGCTTGGCGTCGATCTGGGATCTTCTGCCGGTCCGGACGATCGAGGCTCAGGCGCACCCGGACAACGCCGCCTCGCGCGCGATCCTAATCAAACTGGGGATGCGAGAGGTCGGTGAGCGGCTGGTCTACGCCTCGGCGCGTGACGCCTGGGAGCCCGGCTGCTGGTACGAGATCGACAGGCCTAGCTGACCAGCGCCGCTTCCGTCGCCCGGATCAGCCCGTCGATGACGCCTGGCTCGGTCGAGGCGTGGCCCGCGTCCCAGACGATGTCGAAGCGCGCCTCGGGCCAGGCCCTGTGCAGCTTCCAGGCGCTGTCCAGCGGGGTGACGACGTCGAAGCGGCCCTGGACGATCCAGCCGGGGATGTGGCGGATCTTGTCGATGTTCTTCAGGATCCAGCCGTCGTGATCGAAGAAGCCCTTGTTGGTGAAGAAGTGGCACTCGATCCGCGCGAAGGCGATCGCGAAGTCCTCTTCATTGAACTTGGGCGGCCGGGCGTCGGGGCCGCGTAGGGAGATGGTGTCGCCTTCCCACTGGCTCCAGGCGGCGGCGGCTTCCAGCTGCACCTTGCGATCCTGGGCGACCAGCCGGCGGTGATAGGCGGCCATCAGGTCGCCGCGTTCCTCTTCGGGGATGGGCGCGAGGAAGCGTTCCCAGGCGTCGGGAAACAGCATCGAGGCGCCGTCCTGATAGAACCAGTGCAGCTCCTTCTGGGTCAGCAGGAAGATGCCGCGCAGCACCAGACCCTCGACCCGGTCCGGGTGCTTGATCGCGTAGGCCAGGGCCAGGGTCGACCCCCAGGAGCCGCCAAACACGGTCCACTTCTCGACGCCCAGATGCTCGCGCAGCCGTTCGATATCCGCGATCAGGCTCCAGGTGGTGTTGTCGTCGAGACTGGCGTTGGGACGCGAGCGGCCGCACCCGCGCTGATCGAACAGGGCCATGCGCCATTTGGCCGGATCAAAGAACCGCCGCATGGTCGGATTGACCGCCCCGCCCGGACCGCCGTGCAGGATCACGCACGGCTTGCCGCGGGGATTGCCGCATTCCTCGTAATAGATCTCGTGCGGACCGCCGGTGGGCATCCATCCGAACGAATAGGGCTCGACCTCGCGAAACAGGCCGCGCCGGCCGATCGAGGACATGACGGAGGAGGAAGCGTTGCGATCCATGCGCCAAACCTAGAGCCTGGAGGTCGTCCTGTGAACGGAAGATCGGCGAAGAAGCCTTGATGGATGCGTCCGGCCGTCGACTTGCTATGTTAGGGGCATGGACTCGCCTGAAGATCTGACCGACGAAGAGCTGCTGGACATGCTCACGCCCTACCAATTGGCGGAGCTGAATCGCACGATCGGCGAGACCTTCGCCGATGGCGGCGTCGATCGCGTGGAAGCGTTGTTCGCTCTGGCGCAGGTCTACACCATGCGCGCCGCCCAACGGGATGAGACCTCGGCCTTGGCGCTGCTGCAACTGGCCGCCGCCATGCGCCGGCGCGCCGACCAGATGGCCGGCGGGATGAATTAGATAGGCCGTGCGTCCTTCGAGGCCCGCCCCCAAGCAAGAAGGGGCGGGCGCCTCAGGATGAGGAACTCATAGCTATAACGACCTCATCCTGAGGTGCGCGCTCCTGAGCGCGCCTCGAAGGACGCACGGCTTCGACAACGCGCTCCGGTCAGTTCGGGAACCGCCGGTTCAGCCAGTCGATCAGGGTCGCGTTCACCTCAACGGGCTTTTCCTGCTGGGTCCAGTGGCCGCTGCCCTTGATCAGGACCTTCTCCAGATCCTCGATCTGCTCGCCCATGCGATCGCAGAGGGAGGGGGGCAGAACCACGTCGTGCTCGGCCATGATCATCAGGCAGGGGATGCCGTCGATCCGGCGGGGCAGGGACTCGGCGCGTTCCCAGTTGCGCGTGAAGTTGCGATACCAGTTGATGCCGCCGGTGAACCCCGTGCGCTGGAAGCTCTCGGTGAACACCGCCAGTTCCTCGGGCCGCAGAAACTGCAGCGGGTCGTTGGTCGGGTCGTAGCGCGCCAGACCTTCCTGCAAGGCCAGGCTCTTGCGTTCGGCCGGCCGGGCCTCGAAGGCTTCGACGCTGTCGCCGGGCGCGCGCATGAAGAAACGGATGGTCTTTTCGGGGTCCGCGCCGAGCTGAGCATCGGCCACGCCGGGCTTCTGAAAGTGGACGATGTACATCTCGTCGCCGAAGGCGTTGCGGTACATCGCGATCGGATCCAGCGGTAGGCGCGGCGTGAACGGCGTGTTGAGGCCGATGATCCCGGCGCAGCGGTCCGGATGCAGAAGCGGCATGGCCCAGACGATGATGCCGCCCCAGTCGTGGCCGCAGAACACCGCCTTTTCCACGCCCAGGTGATCGAGCAGGCCAACCAGGTCGCCGGTCAGGTGGTCCATGTCATAGGCTTCGACGGCCTCGGGCCGATCGGTCAGGCCATAGCCGCGCTGGTCGGGCGCGATCACCCATCGGCCGGCCGCCGCCAGGGCCGCCAGCTGATAGCGCCAGGAATAGGAGAACTCGGGAAAACCGTGGCAGAGCACGATGGGCACGCCCACACGCGGGCCGGCCTCGTAATAGGCCATCCGGATCCCGTTGACCTTGGCGAAGGTCGGTTCGGGCATCGGCGGGGCGAGAGAACGATCCTCGGGGCGGGTCATGGGCGTCTCCTGCTGGCTTGTCGCCTATCTGATTGTTGATCACCGTGATCGCTCCATCGCTGCCCGGCAAGCGGGTTAAGGGGTTCACCCTGCGTCAAACGGGAGTAGAAGCCGCCCATGACCGCCGTCGCGCCCCCCACATCCACGCCGTGGAAACTGGTTCTCCTGTTGGGGGCCCTGACGGCGTTTGGGCCGATGTCGATCGACATGTATCTGTCGAGCCTGCCGTCGATCGGCCGGGCCCTGCACGCGGGGCCGGATCAGACCCAGGCGACGCTGGCGGCGTTCTTCGCCGGCATGTCCATCGGCCAGTTCATCTATGGCCCGCTGTCGGACCGACTGGGCCGCAAGGGTCCGATCCTGTTCGGGGTCGGCGTCTATGTCCTGGCCTCGATCGTCTGCGCCATGGCCGGATCGATCGAGACGCTGATCGCCGCGCGGTTCGTTCAGGCCCTGGGCGGTTGCGCCGGGGCCGTGGTCGCCCGGGCCGTCGTGCGCGACAAGTTCGGCCATGCCGACACCGCCCGGGTGCTGTCCCTAATGACCTTGATCATGGGGCTCGCGCCCGTGCTCGCGCCGCAACTGGGCGGCCTGATCCAGCTGGTCGCGGGTTGGCGCGGGGTGTTTTCGGTGCTGGCGGTGTTTGGCCTGGTGATCGGGGTCTGGGTGGCGCTCGGGCTGACCGAGTCCCGCTCGGCCGAAACCCTGGCCCAGGCGCGTTCGGAAAATCCCCTCAAGGCGTTCGGGGCTTTGCTGCGCATGCGGCGGCTGGTCGGTTACGGCCTGGCCGGCACGCTGAACGGCGCGGTGCTGTTCACCTATATCGCCGGCGGGCCGGGCGTGATCATGAGCACCTACGGCCATTCGCCGATGGTCTTCAATATCATCTTCGCCTTCAACGCCGTCGGCATCATCGGCGCCAGCCAGGTCAATCGCCTGCTGCTGCGGCGGACCACGCCGGACCGCATTCTGATGCGGGCCAGC
>JAHINZ010000106.1 GCA_018895795.1 Alphaproteobacteria bacterium | reverse complement strand
ATCAAACTCAAATCCGGGCGAGGCCCGGACGCTCCGCAGCCCTTCCCATCCCTTCAGCGGGTTTCCGCGTGAGGTTGCTGACACTTGCCCCCACCGGACCGCTTCGCGGTCGTCCGCCCCCGCAGGGGGCGGATGATCTCATCTTCCCCCTCCGGGGGAAGACGGCTGCGCAGCAGCCCGTAGGGGGCCAGGGGTCGATCAGCCCTTCAGCGCCCCGGCCACCACCTCGCGGGCTTCGTCCTGAACTTGAACCAGATGATCCGGACCCAAAAACGACTCCGCATAGATCTTGTAGACGTCCTCGGTGCCCGAGGGCCGGGCGGCGAACCAGGCGTTCTGGGTCACCACCTTGAGCCCGCCGATCGCCGCGCCATTGCCGGGGGCGGTGGTCAGGGTGGCGACGATCGGCTCGCCGGCCAGGGTCGTGGCGGTGACGTCGGACGGGCTCAGCGCCCCCAGCCGCGCCTTCTGTGCCCGGTCGGCCGGGGCGTCGAGGCGGGCATAGGCCGGGCGGCCGTACTGGTCGGCTAGGTCGTCATACAGCTGGCTGGCGCTGCGTCCGGTGGCGCCCTGGATCTCGGCGGCCAGCAGGGCCAGCAGCAGGCCGTCCTTGTCGGTGGTCCACACCGTGCCGTCGCGGCGCAGGAACGACGCGCCGGCCGATTCCTCGCCGCCGAACCCGACGCTGCCGTCCAGCAGGCCCGGCACGAAGTACTTGAAGCCCACCGGCACCTCCAGCAGCGTCCGGCCCAGGCCCGCCACCACGCGGTCGATCATCGAGGACGAGACCAGGGTCTTGCCGACCGCCACCTTGGGGCCCCAGCCCGGACGGTGGCTGAACAGATAGGCGATCGCGGCGGCCAGGAAGTGGTTTGGATTCATCAGCCCGCCATCGGGGGTCACGATGCCATGGCGGTCGGCGTCGGCGTCATTGCCGGTGGCGACGTCATAGCCCGCTCCGCCGGCCATCGCCTTGATGAGATTGGCCATGGCGGACGGGGACGAGCAGTCCATGCGGATCTTGCCGTCGGCGTCCAGCGGCATGAAGGCCCATCGCGGGTCGACGGCGGGATTGACCACGGTCAGGTCCAGGCGGTGCCGGTCGGCGATCTCGCCCCAATAGCCGACACTGGCCCCGCCCAGCGGATCGGCGCCGATCTTCACGCCGGCGCCGCGGATGATGTCGAGATCCAGCACGCTTCCCAGATCGTCGACATAGCGGCCCAGGAAGTCGAAGCGCTGGGCGGCCTTGATCGCCCGCTCGAACGGCCGGCGGCGCACATCGCGCAGGCCGCCCTCGATCAGCTGATTGGCCCGGGCGGCGATGGCCGAGGTGGCGTCGCTGTCGGCCGGTCCGCCCGAGGGCGGGTTATATTTCAGGCCGCCGTCGCGGGGCGGGTTGTGCGACGGGGTGATCAGGATGCCGTCGGCTAGGCCCGAGGTCTTGCCGCGATTGAAGGCCAGGATGGCGTGCGACACCGCCGGGGTCGGGGTGAAGCCGTCGCGGTCGTCGATCAGGGTCTCGACCCCATTGGCGACCAGAACCTCGATCACGGTGCGCCAGGCGGGCTCTGACAGGCCATGGGAGTCACGGCCGACGAAGATCGGGCCGGTGATCCCCTGGGCGGCGCGGTATTCGACGATCGCCTGGGTGATGGCCAGGATGTGGCTCTCGTTGAAGGCGCCGTCGAGGCTGGAGCCCCGGTGTCCGGAGGTGCCGAACGCCACCCGCTGGGCGGGGTTGGACAGGTCGGGCTCGCGGTCGAAATAGGCGCCCGTCAGGGCGGCCAGATCGATCAGGTCTTCGGGTCGGGCCAGCTGGCCGGCGCGTGCATGCATGGGAAAGACCCTATCGATCCAAGGTGGAGCGTTCAATTCGGCCGCGAGCGGCCGGACGCGTCTTTAAAAGGCGGCGCTGAAGATGGTTCCATCCGGCAGCAGGGCGGCGCGTTTGACGCCATCAGAGGCGAACGGCATGGCGATGGCGCCGTCCTTGTCGACCGCGATCAGCCCGCCGTCGCCACCCAGGGCCGCGACCCCGGCGATGGCGGCGGCGGCGGCTTGCTCCAGGCTCTCGCCGCCGAACTTCATGCGGTGGGCGATCTGCACCGCCACCGCCGTGCGGATGAAATATTCCCCCTGGCCGGTGCACGAGACCGCCACGGTGTCGTCGGCCCAGGCCCCCGCGCCGATCAGCGGGCTGTCGCCGATGCGCCCCGGCATCTTGCCGAACACCCCGGCCGTCGAGGTGGCGGCGGCCAGACGGCCCTCGCTGTCGCGGACCACGCAGCCGACCGTGCCGGTCGGCAGGGTCGGCGGATGATTGCTCTCGAACGCCCCGGCCTGGGTGAACCAGGCGTCCGGATCGCTGATCTCCGCCAGGCCCTGCGATCGGGCAAAGGCCATGGCGCCTTCGCCGGCCAGCATGACATAGGGCGTCTTCTCCATCACCGCCCGGGCGGCCAGGATCGGGCTCTCGAAGCCCTGCAGGGCGGCGACCGACCCGGCCCGGCCGGTGGCCCCGTCCATCAGGCAGGCGTCCAGCTCATAGGCCCCGGCCGCATTGGGCGAGGCGCCCTTGCCGGCGATATAGAGGCCGCTGGCTTCCAGGGCGACGATGGTCGCGGTGGCGACGTCCAGGGCCCCGGCCCCGGCGGCCAGGCGGTCGCGCGCCGCCTCGACCAGGCCGCGCATGTGGGCGATCTCGACCCCGTAGTCATGGCCCGGCGCCGAACCGGCGCCGCCGTGCAAGGCGAGACTAAAACGTTTGTTTGACATTCTGCTTCCTTGGCCGCGCGCCCTGCGTTAGCGTCCGGCCTCTTAACGAATAAAGACGGGAGAAGACAGATGAAGGCGGTTCTCAGCACGGTGGTCGGCGGCCCCGAAACCCTGGAATTGTCGGATCTGCCCGATCCCGTGGCCGGTCCCGGCCAGGTGCTGATCGACGTCAAGGCCTGCGGGGTCAACTATCCCGACGTGCTGATCATCGAGGACAAGTACCAGTTCAAGCCCACCCGGCCGTTCGCGCCCGGCGGCGAGGTCTCGGGCCTGATCGCCGCGGTCGGCGAGGGTGTGACGAAGTTCAAGGTCGGCGACCGGGTCCTGGCCTCCACCGGCTGGGGCGGCATGGCCGAGAAGCTGGCCCTGGAAGAGGGGCGCTGCACGGCCATTCCCGACGCCATGCCCTTCGACGAGGCGGCGGCCTTCATCCTCACCTATGGCACCTCCTATTACGCCCTCAAGGACCGCGGCCATCTGAAGGCCGGCGAGACCCTGCTGGTGCTGGGCGCGGCCGGCGGCGTCGGCCTGGCGGCCGTCGAGCTGGGCAAGGCGGCGGGCGCGCGGGTCATCGCGGCGGCCTCCAGCCAGGAAAAGGTCGATCTGGCCATCGCCCATGGCGCCGACGCCGGGGTGGTCTATCCGCGCGGGCCGTTCGACAAGGACGGTCAGAAGGCCCTGGCCAATCTGATCAAGGAGGCCTGCGGCCCCAACGGCTGGGACGTGGCCTATGACGCGGTCGGCGGCGACTATTCCGAAGCCACCATCCGCGCCGCCGGCTGGGGCGGCCGGTTCCTGGTGATCGGCTTCCCGTCGGGCATTCCCAAGATCCCGCTGAACCTGACCCTGCTGAAGTCCTGCGACATCGTCGGGGTGTTCTGGGGGGCGTCGGTGGCGCGCGATCCCAAGGGCCACGCCCAGAACGTCAAGGATCTGATGGCCCTGTACGCCGAGGGCAAGATCAAGCCGCACGTCTCGGAACGCTTCCCGCTGGCCCGGGCCGGCGAGGCCATCGCCCACCTGGCCAGCCGCAAGGCGATGGGCAAGGTCGTGGTCACCAACGACTAGGATTTCAGACCCTGGCGGCGGCGCCGCCGTCAGGGTTAACCCCCGCTAAGGACGAAATTTATCAGGATGATTACGGGCTTTTCGTAAGGCTGAACGTGGTTCGCACGAAAGCCGAAGATGCCCGAAGCCGCCCATTCCGTTCCGTCGCCTCAGGGCGGCGCCCGCCCGTTCCGTCGCAAGCGGCGGGCCAATGAGCGCGTCAGCCTGCTGGGCGAGACCATGGATCTGGTGCGCCACGAGGAAGTCTTTCACTTCGTGGCGGCGCGCCTGAACCGGGGCGTGTCCTCGATCATCGCCAACCACAATCTGCACAGCCTGTACCTGGCCCGGCGGAACGCCGAGGTCCGCTCGTTCTTCACCGCCGCCGATCTGGTCGAGGTGGATTCCACGCCCTTGCTGGCCTGGGCCCGGGTGATCGGGCGCTCCAGCCGGCAGTTCCACCGCTGCACCTATCTGGACTGGCGGGACTTCTTCTGGGAACGGGCTCAGGCGGAAGGCTGGCGGGTGTTCTTCGTCGGCGGCGAGCCTGGTGTCGCCGAGACGGCGCGCGAGGCGATCCTGGCCGACTGGCCCGGCGTCACGTTACAAACCCATCACGGCTATTTCGACGCCAGCCCCGGCTCGGACGAGAACACGGCGGTGGTCGAGGCGATCAACGCCTACCGGCCCCACATCCTGCTGGTCGGCATGGGCATGCCGCGTCAGGAGATCTGGCTGCTGGAGAACCACGCCGCGATCACCGCGCCCTGCGCCCATTTCACGGTGGGCGGCGCCTTCGACTACGAGGCCGGCGTCCAGAAGGCCGCGCCGCGCTGGATGGGTCAGATGGGGGTCGAATGGCTGTTTCGCCTGCTGGCCGATCCGACCCGGCTGTTCTCGCGCTACTGCGTCGAGCCCTGGTTCCTGATCGGCCCGGCCCTGGGCGACCTGAAGCAGGCCTTCCTGACCAAGCCCGCCGCCGAGATCGAGGGAACGACCGCCTTTCCAGGCTAGCCAAGGCCATCATCCTCCGCGAGTATGATCGCTGATCACCGATCCGGCAGAGATCGGGTGACATTGGGAGGGATTGAGCATGGCTGGACGTCTGAACGGTAAGGTCGCGGTGATCACCGGAGCCTGCTCGGGCATTGGCCTGGGCGCGGTCGAATTGTTCGTCGCCGAGGGCGCCAGCGTCATCGCCGCCGACCTGCAGGCCGAGAAGGGCGCGATGCTGGAAAAGCGCTTCCCCGACAAGGTTCGCTTCGCCCGTTGCGACGTGACCGTCGAATCCGACATCGCCGCCGCCGTCAACATGGCCAAGGACGCCTTTGGCGGACTCGACATCCTGTTCAACAACGCCGGCCACGGCGGCACCCCGCTGGGCGTCGCCGACATGACCGCCGAGGGCTGGGACCATACCTTCGCCCTGCTGGT
>JAHINZ010000105.1 GCA_018895795.1 Alphaproteobacteria bacterium | reverse complement strand
CCAGAAGGTCGCCAACGATCTGAAGGGCTACGCCAAGAACGCCGAGGTGCTGACCGCGATGCGCAGCGCCCAGTCGAAGATCGGCGGCCTGCTCGACCAGACCAAGCTGATCACCAACCGCCTGGACATGCAGGAGACCGGGATCAATCAGGTCGCCGACGCGACCAAAACGGGTCGCGACGCGATCGCCAACGCCATGGCGGCCGGCAACGCCCAGACCTTGATGCAGCAACTGCAGTCGGCCTTCAGCAGCGTGGTGCAGGGCGTCAACACCAAGTCGAACGGCCGCTATGTGTTCGCCGGCGGCCAGACCGACACCGCCCCGACCACCGCCAGCACCCTGACCGACCTGACCGCCGCCGCGGCGACCTCCGACCTGTTCAAGAACGATCAGTACGTCGTCACCAACCGCGTCGACGAGCACACCAGCGTGTCCACCGGCGTTCTCGGCGACAAGCTGGGGACCAAGGTGTTCGACGCCTTCAAGCAGGTTCAAGCCTATGTCGAGGCCAACGGACCCTTCACCGGCAACCTGACCGCCGCCCAGACCACATTCCTGCAGGGCATGCTGCCGACCTTCGATACGGCCTACAGCGACGTCATCAACACCCAGGGTAAGAATGGCCTCGTCCAGAAACGGTTTGAATCCGCCCAGACCGACCTCCAGGACCAGGCCGACACCCTGACCGGCATGGTCGGCGGCATCGTCGATGTCGACATGGCCAAGGCCGTGACCCAGCTGGAAGCCGCCAAGGTGGCCGTGCAGGCCGCCGCCCAGGTCTTTTCAAGCCTGCAGGCCTCGTCCTTGCTGAACGTGCTGAAATAGGCCGCGGCGCGCCGCGCCTCGTAAAACCGGCGTCGAAGCGCTATATGGCCGCGATGGACGCTGACCCCACTCTGTTCGACCACGCCCTGTCAGACCGCGCGGTCGCCATGGCCCGCGACGCGGTGGGCCTGCCCGCCGGCGCGCGCGTCGTGGTGGCGATGTCGGGCGGCGTGGACTCCACGGTGACCGCCGCCCTCTTGGCCCGGGCCGGCTATGACGTCGTCGGCGTGACCCTGCAGCTCTATGACCACGGCGCGGCCATCGCCAAGAAGGGCGCCTGCTGCGCCGGCCAGGACATCCTGGACGCCCGCCTGGCCGCCGAGCGGATCGGCATTCCGCACTATGTCCTGGACTACGAAAGCCGCTTCAAGGAGCAGGTGATCGAGGAGTTCGCCGACGCCTATCTGCGCGGCGAGACGCCGATCCCCTGCGTGCGCTGCAACCAGACGGTCAAGTTCCGCGACCTGCTGGACGTGGCCCGCGACCTGGGCGCCGAAGCCATGGCGACCGGTCACTATGTCCAGCGCGGCCAGCCCGCCGGCGCCAACCGGCCGCAGCTGCGCCGGGCCGCCGATCCGTCCAAGGACCAGAGCTATTTCCTGTTCGCCACCACGCGCGACCAGCTGGATTTCCTGCGCTTCCCGCTGGGCGACATGCCCAAGAGCGAGGTGCGCCGCGTGGCCTCCGAACTGGGCCTGGCCATCGCCGACAAGCCCGACAGCCAGGACATCTGTTTCGTGCCCGAGGGCAAGTACACCACGGTGATCGACAAGATCCGGCCGCACGGCGCCCTGCCTGGCGACATCGTCCACATGGACGGCCGGGTGCTGGGTCGTCACGAGGGCGTCACCCGCTACACCATCGGTCAGCGTCGAGGCCTGAACATCGCCGTCGGCGATCCCCTGTTCGTGGTTCGTATCGACGCCGACCAGCGTCAGGTGATCGTCGGTCCGCGCGAGGCCCTGCTGACCGCCTCGCTGGTGCTGAAAGAGGGCAACTGGCTGGGCGGCCAGGACAGCCTGGAAGCCGCCGCCGAGGCCGGCCAGCCGGTGCTGGCCCGCGTCCGCTCGACCCGCGAACCCGTTCCGGGCCGTCTGGCGATGGCGGACGGCGAACTTCGCCTGGTGTTCGACACCCACGAAGAGGGCGTCGCGCCCGGCCAGGCCTGCGTGCTGTACGACCCCGCCGACCCGGACCGGGTGCTGGGCGGCGGTTTCATCGCCTCCACCGTGCGGGCCGAGCTGACGCTCTAGCGGGACGGCCCTGGGTCCGGCCGGTCCTGCGGGGTTGGCGTGCTGACCGCCGTCTCGCGGGCCGTCAGTGGCTCGCGTCGGAAGCGCACAAGAAGCTCCACGCCTCGCGGGCGCCGCAGCAACGCCTCGCGGACCATGGCCAGCAGCGTCTCGGGTGAGACGTGCAGATCCACGACCTGCGCCGACTCTTCGTAGATCAGGTGGGAATGCGGCTCGGCCACCGTGTCGAAAACCGGTTCCGAGGTCGTGGTGGGCAGCCGGCCCAGAAGCCCATGATCGGCCAGCGTGTCCAGATGGCGCGCGAGCTCGACCGGCGTCACCGCCAGACCCGCCTCGGCGACCAGGTCGGCCACCTGCGCGCAGGTGAGATGGGTCTCCGGCGAGGCGCGCAGCAAGACGAAAACACGCGCCATGGCGCCATGGCCAGGCAAGCCGGCGTGGCGAAGCGCATCCCGAAACACGGCTTCCACAGCGTGTGGCATGCCACCGTCCTCCCAAGGTGTCGGGACCGGCCGCGATCGTGAGTCGTCGCGGCCTTGTTCCGACCTTCGCGCTTGGGCGCGGCCGCATCAGCCGCGCCCAAGACATCAGCCCGCCGAAATCAGGCGAGGTCGAAGCGATCCAGGTTCATCACCTTGGTCCAGGCCGCGCCGAAGTCCCGAACGAACTTGGCTTGGGCGTCGGCGCTGGCATAGACCTCCGCCAGGGCCCGCAGTTGCGAGTTCGAGCCGAACACCAGATCGACCCGGGTTCCGGTCCATTTGGCCTGGCCCGTCGCGCGGTCGTGGCCTTCGAACAGATCCGGATCAGCCGCGGTCGGCGTCCACGCCGTGCCCATGTCCAGCAGGTTGACGAAGAAGTCGTTGGTCAGCGCGCCGGGGCGCTGGGTGAGGACCCCGCGCTGGACCTGGCCGGCATTGGCGTTCAGCGCGCGCAGGCCGCCGACCAGGACCGTCATTTCGGGCGCGGTCAGCGTCAGAAGCTGCGCCTTGTCGAGCAGCAGTTCCTCGGCCGAGATGGTGTAGCGCGCCTTCTGATAGTTGCGGAACCCGTCGGCGATCGGCTCGAGCACCTCGAACGCCTCGGCATCGGTCTGCGCCTGGACGGCGTCGGTCCGGCCCGGCGAGAAGGCCACTTCCAGACCGTAGCCGCCGGCCCTGGCCGCCTTCTCGACGGCCGCCGTGCCGCCCAGAACGATCAGATCGGCCAGCGAGACCTTCTTGCCGCCGGTCTGGGCGGCGTTGAACGCGGCCTGGACACCCGCGAGCACGCCCAGAATCCTGGCCAGATGCTCGGGTTGATTGACCGCCCAGTCCTTCTGCGGCGCCAGGCGGATCCGGGCGCCGTTGGCCCCGCCCCGCTTGTCGGAGCCGCGGAAGGTGGAGGCCGAGGCCCAGGCGGTCGAGACCAGGTCCGAGACCGACAGGCCCGACTCCAGGATCTTGGTCTTCAGGTCGGCGATATCGCCGGCGTCGATCAGCTTGTGATCAACGGCGGGAACCGGGTCCTGCCAGATCAGGTCCTCGGCCGGGACCTCCGGACCCAGATAACGCGCCTTGGGGCCCATATCGCGGTGGGTCAGCTTGAACCAGGCCCGGGCGAAGGCGTCGGCGAAGGCGGCCGGATCCTGGTGGAAGCGGCGCGAGATCGGCTCATAGATCGGGTCCATGCGCATCGCCATGTCGGCGGTGGACATCATGGTCGGAACCCGCTTGGACGGATCGTGGGCGGCGGGCGCCAGATCCTTCTCCAACACGGTCTTGGCCCGCCACTGATGGGCGCCGGCCGGGCTCTTGATCAGTTCCCACTCATTGCCGAACAGATTGTCGAAATAGCCGTTGTCCCACTGGATCGGATTGGGGGTCCAGGCGCCTTCCAGGCCACTGCCGATCGCGTCGCCGCCCTTGCCGCTGCCAAAGCTGCTCTTCCAGCCCAGGCCCTGTTCCTCGAGGCCGGCGGCCTCGGGCGCGACGCCGACCAGGGCCGCGTCACCGGCGCCGTGGCACTTGCCGAAGGTGTGGCCGCCGGCGGTGAGGGCGACGGTTTCCTCGTCGTTCATCGCCATGCGCGCGAAGGTCTCGCGGATGTCACGCCCCGAACCGACCGGGTCAGGAACGCCGTTGGGGCCTTCGGGATTGACGTAGATCAGCCCCATCTGCACGGCGGCGAGCGGGTTTTCGAGGGCGCGGTCACCGCTGTAGCGCTTGTCGCCCAGCCATTCGGTCTCGGCGCCCCAATAGATGTCTTCTTCCGGTTCCCAGACATCGGCGCGGCCGCCGGCGAAGCCGAAGGTCTTGAAGCCCATGGACTCCAGCGCGCAGTTACCGGTCAGCACCATCAGGTCGGCCCAGGAGATGCTGGCGCCGTATTTCTGCTTGATCGGCCACAGCAGCCGGCGGGCCTTGTCGAGATTGACGTTGTCGGGCCAGCTGTTGAGCGGGGCGAAGCGCTGCTGGCCGGCCCCAGCCCCGCCACGGCCGTCGCCGGTGCGATAGGTGCCGGCGCTGTGCCAGGCCATGCGGATGAAGAACGGCCCATAGTGGCCATAGTCCGCCGGCCACCAGTCCTGGCTGTCGGTCATCAGCGCATAGAGGTCGGCCTTGAGCGCCGCCAGATCCAACTTCTTGAACGCCTCGGCATAGTTGAACGCCGGGTTCATGGGGTCGGACAGGGCCGAATTCTGGTGGAGAATTCGGAGGTTCAGCTGGTTGGGCCACCAGTCGCGGTTGGACCGCATGCCGGCGTTCGTGGCCCCGTGCACGACAGGGCATTTGGCTCCGCTCTCATTGAGCACTTCAGGTTTGGCATCCATGGTTGTCTCCGATCGTGGCGGGTCGATTGATGGGGTCAACGCTCAGGGCCCGGGGGTCTTGGAGGCGGATCGCCGCTGCCGGGGTCTGCGCGATTGGCAATAGGAAACGCGTGACGACGATCCGGCCATTGGGCCGGCCATTGGGCCGGCCAAGGCGCGGCCGTCCGCGCGTCGAGGCTGTGGGAAAGGCGTGGATCCTGCCGTTTCTCCCGTCGTTCTCGTTGTTGAGCTAAGAGTAGCGGCATCCCGAAGATAATT
>JAHINZ010000104.1 GCA_018895795.1 Alphaproteobacteria bacterium | reverse complement strand
TCAACAGGTGCTTGATCAGGAACGAGGCGACAATCATCCGCACGCGGTTGTGCATGTAGCCCGTGGCCCACAGTTCGCGCAGGCCCGCGTCGACGATCGGATAGCCGGTCTCGCCCCGGGTCCAGGCCTGGAAGGCGGCGTCGTCCTGGTTCCAGGGGAAGGCGTCGAAGTCGGCGCGGAAATTGGCGGTGATGATGTCGGGGCGGTGGAACAGGATCGAGGCGTTGAACTCGCGCCAGCCGACCTCGGCCAGGAATTTCTCGCCCGGCCCTGACGGTACATCGCCGGCGGCGACGGCGGCGCGGGTCGCGACCCAGATCTGGCGCGGCCCGATCTCGCCGAACTGCAGGTGCGGCGACAGCAGGGAGGTGACCGCGACGCCGGGGATATCGCGCTGGTCGGCATAGTCCTGGACTTTGGCGGCCAGGAAGTCGTCCAGGCGCGCCAGGGCCCCGACCTCGCCCGGCGTCCAGAGCGAAAAGCCGGCCGACCAGTCGGGCTTGCTGGGATGCAGCGCCCAATCGGCCAGGCGATCGCTACGCGGCTGAACGGCCGGAGCGGGCAGGGCCGCCGGCGGCGGGGTGACGAACACCTCGCCGATCTGCGCGCGGGCGGCGCGCCAGTAGGGCGTGAAGACCTTGTAGCCTTCGCCCGAACCGTTCTTCACGGTCCAGGGCTCGTTGAGCAGGCCGGCGTTGAAGCTTTCGCAGGCCAGGCCCTGGCCGCGCAGGTCGGCCTTGATCGCGGCGTCGCGATCGATGCAGGCCTTATCGTAGAGCCGGTTCCAGACCACCCCGGCCGCGCCGGTCTCGGCGATCAGCCCGGCCAGGACCGAGGCGGCGGGGCCGCTCCGCAGGATCAGGCGTCCGCCGCGGCCTTCGATGTCGCGGGCCAGGGCCGCCAGGGACTTGTCCAGCCACCACAGCGACGCCGCGCCCATCGGGCGAACACCCGGCGTCGCATCCAGGATGTAGAGCGGAATAACCGGCCTTCCGGTCGCGATCGCCGCATTAAGGGCCGGATTGTCGGCCAGACGTAGGTCCTTGCGCAGCCACAGCAGGATCGGTCCGTCGCCATCCATGTCGATCCGCACTTGCACCGTTCCGCTTCTGAGGCCACCTGTCAGGCCTGCCCTTATCACTCACTGGAAGCCTTGCCTTGAGTCAGCCCCAAGCCGTAGCCCCAAACGCCGTCGTCGAGGTCAAGACCGCCACCGGCAAGCCCGTCCGCATCGGTAACGGCGAAAAGCTGTCGATCATCGCCGGCCCCTGCCAGATGGAAAGCCGCCAGCACGCGCTGGAGACGGCCCACGCCCTCAGGGAGATGGCCGATCGCCTGGGCGTCGGCCTGATCTACAAGACCTCGTACGACAAGGCCAACCGCACCTCGGCCAACGCCCAGCGCGGCATCGGTCTGCATGACAGCCTGGCGATCTTCCAGGAGATCCGCGAGGTCACCGGCCTGCCGACCCTGACCGACGTCCACGAGATCAGCCATTGCGCCCCGGTGGCCGAGGCGGTCGACGTGATCCAGATCCCGGCCTTCCTGTGCCGCCAGACCGACCTGCTGCTGGCCGCCGCCGCCACGGGCCGGGCGATCAACATCAAGAAGGGCCAGTTCCTGGCCCCGTGGGACATGAAGAACGTCATCGCCAAGGTCACCGGCGCCGGCAATCCCAATGTCATGGCCTGCGAGCGCGGCGTGTCGTTCGGCTACAACACCCTGGTTAGCGACATGCGCAGCCTGCCGATCATGAAGGAGATCGGCTGCCCGGTCGTGTTCGACGCCACCCACAGCGTCCAGCAGCCCGGCGGCCTGGGCGGCTCTTCCGGCGGCCAGCGCGAATTCGTGCCGGTGCTGGCCCGCGCCGCCGTTTCGATCGGCGTGGCCTGCGTGTTCATGGAAACCCACCCCGATCCCGACAACGCGCCTTCGGACGGTCCCAACATGGTGCCGATGAGCCAGTTCGAGGCGCTGATCGCCAACCTGCTGGACTACGACGCCCTGACCAAGCGCGCGGCGTGACCCGATGACCCGTCGCACCGTCCTCGTCACCGGCGGCGCCGGCTTCATCGGCTCCAACATCGTCGCCAGGCTTTGCGAGGATCCCGACATCGACGTCGTGGTCTGCGATCGTCTGCGCGACGCGGCCGGCGGCAAGTGGCGCAATATCGCCAAGGCCCCGATCGCCGACTTCGTGGCGCCCGAGGTCCTGTTCGACTGGCTGGCCAAGCGCGGCGCCGACGTCGAGCTGGTCATCCACATGGGCGCGGTGTCCTCGACCACCGAGCCGGACGCCGACAAGATCGTCCAGTCCAATTTCGTGCTGTCGCGCGACCTGTGGACCTGGTGCGCCGAGCATGGCCGGCGGATGATCTACGCCTCGTCGGCGGCGACCTATGGCGACGGCAGTCAGGGATTCGACGGTCTCGACGACGCCGGCTCCCTGAAGGCCCTGCGACCGCTCAACGCCTATGGCTGGTCCAAGGCGCTGTTTGACCTCTACGCCGTTCGTGAAGCGGGCCGAGGTCACGCGCCGGCGCAGTGGGCGGGTCTGAAATTCTTCAATGTCTATGGCCCCAACGAAGGCCACAAGGGCGGCATGAAGTCGGTGGTGGTCCAGATCTGGCCCCACGTCGCGGCCGGCGAGGGGGTCAAGCTCTTCAAGTCGCACAATCCCGACTATGCCGATGGCGGGCAGTTGCGCGACTTCGTCTATGTGCGCGACGTCGCCGACATCATCGGCTGGCTGGCCGATCACCCCGAGGTCAACGGGGTCTACAACCTCGGCTCGGGCCAGGCGCGGACCTTCAGGGACCTGGCCGAGGCCACGTTCCGAGCGATCGGCCGCGAGCCCGACATCGCCTATGTCGAGATGCCCGAGGTGCTGCGCGGCAAGTACCAGTACTTCACCGAGGCCAAGATGGAGCGCCTGCGCGCGGCGGGCTACGCCGCGCCGATGACCGCGCTCGAGGACGGTGTGACCGACTATGTGGCCGGGTATTTGAATACCGAAGATCCGTATCGGTAACTCAAAATTCGTCATCCCCCGACTTGTTCGGGGGACCCAAGCCGCCTTGACGACTCCAGCTTAGCTCGGCTTGGGTCCCCCGCATGAAGCGGGGGATGACGATGGAATTTTGGTCGTGAACCTGCCGCCACGTCACACTTGCCCACGCCTTCCGCGAGCGTAATCTAACCGCTGATAAGTCGCGATCGAACGCGGCAGGAGCGTGACAGCCGAAAGTGGAAGCCGGTTTCGGCGCCCGTCACGCTCGAGTGCAACAGTTGGAGAGATCCGCTCTGCGGAGATCTCGGGGAGCGGAACATGGTCGGCATCGCCACCTGGGGCGCCTATGCGCCGCGTCTACGTCTGAGCCGCAAGGCTGTGGTCGAGGCCAATGCCTGGGTCGCCCCCAACCTCAAGTCCAAGGGCAAGGGCGAGCGGTCCATGGCCAATTGGGACGAGGACGCCCTGACCATGGCCGTCGAGGCCGCGCGGGACGCGCTCGGGACCGGCGATGACCGCAGCCATGTCGACGCCCTCTATTTCGCCTCGACCACCGCGCCGTTCGCCGACCGGCTGAACGCGGGGATCGTGTCGGCGGCCCTGACCCTGGAAAAATCGATCACCGCCAGCGACGTCACCGGCTCGCAGCGCTGCGGCCTGACGGCCCTGGGTCAAGCCCTGGCGGCGGTGTCGGGCGGCGCGGCCAAGACGGCGCTGGTCGTGGCCGGCGAGCGTCGCAAGGCGCGGGCGGTGTCGGCGCTGGAGCTGGACTGCGGCGACGGCGCGGCGGCCTTCGTGGTCACCGCCGAGGGCGGCGCGGCCGACTTCCTGGGACGCGGCAGCGTCACTGACGACTTCGTCGACCACTTCCGCGGCAATGACGGCGGCTTCGACTATCAGTGGGAAGAGCGCTGGATCCGCGATGAAGGCATCGTCAAGCTGGTCCCGCCGGCCGTGAAGCGGGCGCTGGAGGCGGCCGGCGTCTCGGCCGCCGAGGTCAGCCATTTCTGCTTCCCCTCGACCTTCGCCGGCATGGCCGCGACCCTGGCCAAGACGCTGGGCATTCCCGCCGAGGCCGTGCGCGACAATCTCGCCGCCGTGATGGGTGAGGCGGGCAGCGCCCATGGCCCGATCCTGCTGGCCCACGCCCTGGAACAGGCCAAGGCCGGCGAGATCATCGTCGTCGCCCAGTTCGGCCAGGGCGCCGAGGCCCTGGTGTTCCGGGCCACCGGCGCGGCCGAGGCCAAGCCGGCGCGCGGCGTCACCGGTTCTTTGGCCGACCGCCAGGAAGAGACCAACTATCTGAAGTTCTTGACCTTCAACGGCCTGGTCGACTGGGACAAGGGCATGCGGGCCGAGAAGGACAACAAGACCGCCCTGACCACCCTCTACCGCAACGAGGACATGATCCTGGGCCTGGTCGGCGGGCGTTGCCGCGAGAGCGGCGTGGTGCAGTTCCCGCGCACCCGGATCTCGGTGGCCCCCAACCATCCCGCCGTCGACACCCAGGAGCCGTACCGCTTCGCCGAGCGCAAGGCCTCGGTGCTGAGCTACTCGGCCGACTATCTGACCTTCTCGATGGCCCCGCCCAACCACTACGGGATGATCGTCTTCGAGGAGGGCGGGCGGATCATGATGGACATCACCGACGTCTCGCCCGGCGACGTCGACACCGGCCTGCCGGTCAAGATGGTGTTCCGCATCAAGGACGTCGACGAGAAGCGCGGCTTCGTCCGTTATTTCTGGAAGGCCGCGCCGGACCGCTCGACCGCCTCGGCCCAAGCCGCCGTGGCGGCGGAGTAGGGCGGTGTCAAACCGCGCGCTTCACATCGGTAGCGGCGAAGTCCTCGCCCTTGAACAGCAGCGGCAGGTCGCGCGACTTGGCCAGGGCGTAGCTGAAGCAGTCGCCGTAGTTCAGGCCGTGGCGGCCACGGCGATAACGGCTGAAAGCTTCGCGGGCCAGCAAGAACTGGCGCTCGTCAAAAGGGATCGTGACGACCTGAAGGCCGAGCAAGAGCACGTCCAAGTCCGTTGCGTCGGCAACGCCGCGGCGTTTCAAGCAGACGATATGCGTTTCAAGTCGCGTCGCCGCCGAGATCAATGTGCCGCCTGCGCCGACAATGCAGTCTCTGAAAACCGTCGCTTCGCTCTCTTCCCACAAGATCGCCAGGATCGCGGACGTATCGACCACGATCACTTCGGCAGTCCGTCCTCGTCATACAGCATGTCTTCAGGCGAGCGCGGGTCGAGGATGGGGCGTACGCGCGAGCGTGCCTGGATTTCAGCGACAGCCGCCAGCATTTCCTCGCGGCTCAGCCGAGCCGGCAGCGGCTTGGTGCGTTCCAGTTCGGCCCTCAAGGCGTGGGTCACCACTCGGTCCAGGCTCATGCCTGTCCGCTTGGCCAACTCCTGGGCCAGCTCAAGCGTCTCGTCATCATGGATCGCGAAGACCATGGGCTCGAAAATACACCCAATCCTTGCGAACGAGAAGTCGCGCTAACACTCTAGGGAGCACTCACCATGGCCAAGGGCATTCGCGACAAGGTCGCCATTCTGGGTATGGGTTGCAGCAAGTTCGGCGAACGCTGGGACTGCGGTCCCGACGACCTGATGGTCGAGGCCTATATCGAGGCCATGGCCGACGCCGGCATCGAGCCCAGCCAGCTGGACGCGGCCTGGTTCTCGACCCATGTCGACGAGATGGGCGCGGGCAAGGGCGGCACGCCGATGTCGATCGCCCTGCGCCTGCCCAATATCGCCGTCACGCGCGTAGAGAACTTCTGCGCCTCGGGGTCGGAAGCCTTCCGCGGCGCGGTCTATGCCGTGGCCTCGGGCGCGGCCGACATCGCCATCGCCCTGGGTGTCGAGAAGCTGAAGGACACCGGCTATGGCGGCCTGCCGGTGGCCAATCCCGGCACCCTGACGCCGCAGGTCATGCCCAACGGCTCGGCGCCCGGCAATTTCGCCCAACTGGCCAGCGCCTATCGCGCCAAGCATGGGGTGTCCAAGGACGATCTGAAGCGGGCCATCGCCCATGTCTCGGTCAAGAGCCACGCCAACGGGGTCAAGAACGCCAAGGCCCATCTGCGCAAGGCGATCACGGTGGATCAGGTGCTCAACGCCCCGATGATCGCCGAACCCCTGGGCCTGTTCGACTGCTGCGGCGTGTCGGACGGCGCGGCCTGCGCCATCGTCACCACGCCCGAGATCGCCAAGGCGATGGGCAAGAAGAACCTGGCCATGGTCAAGGCCATCCAGCTGTCGGTCTCCAACGGCTATGAGAGCCAGTACAACGGCTGGGACGGCAGCCACTTCCACACCGCCCGCATCGCCGCCGGCAAGGCCTATCGCGAAGCCGGCATCGAGCGGCCGCGCGAGCAGATTTCGATGATCGAGGTGCACGACTGTTTCTCGATCACCGAGCTGGTGACCATGGAGGACCTGTTCATCTCGCCCGAGGGCCAGGGCTGGCGCGACGTGATGGACGGCTTCTATGACGCCGACGGCGGCGTGCCCTGCCAGATCGACGGCGGCCTGAAGTGCTTCGGCCACCCGATCGGGGCCTCGGGCCTGCGGATGCTCTACGAGATGTACCTGCAACTGCAGGGCCGGGCCGGCGAGCGACAGCTGAAGGACCCGGTTTTCGGCATGACCCACAATCTGGGCGGCGCGCCGGCCAGCAATGTGTGCTCGGTGGCGATCATCGGGCAGGAGGGGGCTTAAACCCGGCCTGTGACTGGTGTAACCCAAGGTCATGGGCGACCGTTTCAAGGGCTTCAAACGCTGGATCTTCGCGGGGGCGGTGCTCTTTACGGCGCTGGTCGTCGCCGCCGCCTTCGTGTGGCGCTTTGACATCCTCAGCAACACCCTGGATCCCAAGATCCCGTTCCTGACCTATGAGCCGCCGCCGGCCCCGGACTACGCCAAGGCCGCGTCCTGGGCCCTGCGGCCCAAGGACCTCGCCGCCACCGGGCCCGGTGATCCGCCCGCCGACGTGTTCTTCGTCCATCCCACCACCTTCGACGGCGGTCAGGACTGGAACGGCGCGATCGATCAGCCCAAGGCCCAGCGGTTCCTGTCGCGGGTGGTGCTGCCCAACTATGCCGGGCCGTTCTACCGCGTGGGGCGGGTGTTCGCGCCGCGCTACAGGCAGGCCAGCCTCTATACCTATCTGACCCTGCGCGATGACGCCCGCGCGGCGCGGCGCTTCGCCTATGGCGATGTCCGCGAGGCGTTCGAGCACTATCTGACCCAGGACAATAACGGCCGTCCGTTCATCCTCGTCGGGGTCGAACAGGGCGGGGCCATGGCCGCCCGCCTGCTGCGCGAGGAGATCGGCGCCGATCCCGCCGTCAAGTCTCGCCTGGTCGCCGCCTATCTGGTCGAGACCATCACGCCGGCCGAGGAATACGGCCCGGCGGCCCGCCTTCCGGCCTGCGAGCGGCGGGGCGAGATCGGCTGTGTCGCGGCCTGGGCCTCGGTCCAGGACGGCGATTTTCAGCGGCTTCAAGAGCTGACCCATCGCTCGCTGATCTGGGACGATGGCGACCAGCTGATCGACCTCAATGGCCGCCGCGCCCTGTGCTTCAATCCCCTGCTCGGCGGGATCAGCCCCGAGCGGGCCCCGGCCCGGCTGAATCTTGGCGCCGCCAACGCCACGGGGCTGGAGTGGGGCGCGCGGCCGGCCTTCCTGCAGCGCCAGGTCTGGGCCCAGTGCGAGAACGGCCTGCTGCACACCAGCCGCCCCAAATCCAAGGCGCTGCGCGACGCGGGGTCCTGGGCTGATCGGCGCAAGGTCGACGGCTTCAACCTGTTCTACGCCGACATCGAGGCCGACGCCCAAGGGCGGCTGGCGACGATGCTCGGTCGGGCGGCTCAGGCGTCCAGCAAGGCCTCCAGCCCGCAATAGGTCGGCTGGTCGATGGCGATCCGGGCGATCGCGGTCGCCCTCAGATGCGCCAGCAGGGCGGGATCGCGCGGCCCTATCGCGCCGGACTGTATCGCCTGACACAGTCGGCGGTTCAGATCGGAGACCTCGCCCTCGACGCCCAGCAGGGCCGCCAGCCGGGCCTGTTCTCCCGCTTCACCGGCCCCGCCGAGCGCCGCCTCGCGTTGCAGCAAGGCGCGGGCGTTGTCGGCCACGCGGGCCAGGAAGGCGCCGCGGGCGTCGGCGGGACCATCGGCCAGACGATCAAAGGCGTCGACGGCGGTCTGGAGTTCCAGGGCGGTGGGACAGGTGATCACGCCAGGGTCTCCATCAACAGCACGAGGTCGATCTCGGTCTCGCTGACCCGCCGGCCGATCATGGCGCGTTCGATGGACGGATCGGCGCCGTTGGCGAAGCTGGCGTACATCATCAGGCACATCACCCCCCATTTCAGCGAGCCCAGCGCCTGCCAGAAGCGCAGGCGCGACAGGGGAATCTCGCGGCCGCTGACAGCGGCGTAGCCGTCCAGCAGGGCCTGATCGTCGCCGAAGCCGCCCACGGGCCTGCGCCACTGTCCAAACCGCCAGGAATTGACGCAGAGCCAGCCCAGATCCTCGGCCGGGTCGCCCAGATGGGCCAGTTCCCAATCCAGCACCCCGACCAGGCCCTGCTCGGGATGGATCATCAGATTGCCGTTGCGAAAATCGCCATGCACCAGCACCGGGGCCAGGGGCGGCGGCGCCGAGGCCTCCAGCCAGCGGAAGGCCGCCTCGAAGGTCGGCCGGTCCGCGCCCTGCTCGCGATAGACGGCCTCATAGCGGGCCAGCTCGCCCAGGGCGTCCGAGGTGGTCAGCGGCGGCAGGTCCGCCTGAGGCGCGCCGTGGATCTGGGCCAGCACCTCGCCGCAGCGCCGCGCCAGGCCTGGGCGCACCGCGTCGAAGGCGGCGTCGCGCGCGATGCGCTTGCCCAGGGTCTCGCCCTCCAGCCGCCGCATGACGAAGGCCTCGCCCAGGCCGTCGTCGGGCGTGCAGACATGCTCGACGATCGGAACCGGCGCGCCGGTCCGACCGGCGGCGACGATCAGGGCGGCTTCCTGGGCCAGGGAGGCGGCGGTCTCGCGGGGCGGGGCGGCGTCGGGGCGGCGGCGCAGGATCAGCGGCGTCCCGTCATCAAGGTCGAACGCCCAGGTCTCCAGGCTGGCCCCGCCCGACAGCCGCCGGGCGTTCAGGGCCGTGGTCGCCGTCGACGACAGCCGTGGCGCGAGACGGGAAAGGGCGGCGGGAATGTCCATGGGGCAAGGTTTCAGGCCTCACCCTGCGTCATGCAAGGGAATGCCTCGCGTCACAGATTGATCGGCGGCCGTCGCGGGCTGTCGACTTTGCCGACGGATCACCACACCTTGCGCAAGGTCTTCCTCGCGCCCCAAGCGCCCCTCGAGAATAACCATGCCGTCTGGTCTCGCCGCCCTGCTCGATGACGTCGCCGCCATCACCAAACTCGCCGCCGCGTCCCTCGACGACGTCGGCGGCGCGGCGGGCAAGGCCGGCGTCAAGGCCGCGGGCGTGGTGGTCGACGACACCGCCGTCACCCCCGGCTACGCCATGGGCTTCACGCCTGATCGGGAACTGCCGATCGTCTGGAAGATCGCGGTCGGTTCGTTCCGCAACAAGCTGCTGTTCCTGCTGCCGGGCGCCTTGCTGCTCAGCGCCTTCGCGCCCTGGGCGGTGACCCCGATCCTGATGATCGGCGGCTCGTATCTGTGTTTCGAGGCGACCGAGAAGATCCTCGAGGCCCTCGGCGGGCACGGGAACGGCGACGCCGAAGACGTCGCTGAACTGGCCTTGGGCGCGCCGGAACTTGAAGCCCAGAAGGTGGCGGGGGCGATACGCACCGACCTGATCCTGTCGGGCGAGATCATGGCCATCGCCCTGGGGACTGTGGCGGAGCGGCCGCTGTTGATC
>JAHINZ010000008.1 GCA_018895795.1 Alphaproteobacteria bacterium | reverse complement strand
TTGTTGGATCTGCAAGGGAGCCAAGGGCCGGCGCCGAGCGGTTGCCCCTGGGTCCCGGCGCTTCGCTACGCTACGGCCGGGATGACAAGAGTTTTGTAGGCTGCATGAAGCGAAGGCGGATGCGCCGACAGATCCTCCCCTAACGGCGAGCACTGTTCCAACGTCCGCTCAGGCTGGTGCGCAGCCATCAGCCCGGTCACAGACTCCAGACCTTAAAATCGCGACCGCCAGCCCTTGTCAGACCAGCCCGGTCACCGCCCGCGCGTCGGCGCTGTCGGCGAACACCCGAGTTTCCAGCGCCGCGCGGTCGACGCCCATATGGTCGCCGAGCAGGCCCTTGAACAGGCCGCGCATGTCGACGGTCGGCGCGACGTCGCGGTTCTCGAACAGGCCGCCGGGCGACAGGCCCGGCCAGTCGCCGATGATCCCGCCGGGCTTCAGGGCCCCGCCCAGCACCAGGGCGGTCGAGGCGGTGCCGTGGTCGGTGCCGCCGGTGCCGTTGACCCGGGCCGTGCGGCCAAACTCGGTGACGGTGACGACCACCGTGTTCTTCCACTCGGCGCCCAGGCCGGTATTGATCCCCGACAGCACGGCGTCGAGATAGGTCAGGCGGGTGGCGATCTGGCCGGTCTGGCCGGCATGGGTGTCCCAGCCGTCCAGCGACAGGGCGGCGATGCGCGGGCCGCCGTCCTGGATCAGGAACCCCGCCAGGGTCGCGCCCAGCTTGCGGGCCGCCTCGGGGCCGTCGCGGCCGCCTCGGGCGGGGGCCATCATCATGCCGGGCTCGGCCATGCCCCCGCTATCGCCCACCGGCGCGGCCATGGCGGTCATGGCCGCCTGGGCCATGGTTTCGGTCTCCAACCCGCGCGCGAAGGCCGGACCCATCAGCGGATCGGTCTTGTACAGATCCTGCAGCAGGGTCGGCAGGCGGGCGGTCTCGTCGACCCCCTTGCCCGGCGACCAGCTGGCGGCCTGGACCTTGCCCCGCAGGATCAACGGCGTGGTCGCGCCGACATACAGCCCCTCGACCTTGCGCGCGGCGGGCAGGGCTTCCAGCGTCCGGTTCAGCCAGCCCGAGGTCGAGGCATAGACCTGGGCCGAGCCGCTTTCGAGCACGTCCTGGGCCTCGAAGTGCGAGCGGGCGCGATCGGGCGTGGCCACGGCCGGGACGATCCGCGCCTGGCCGTTCAGCGCCAGGGCGTGAACCGCGCTCAGCGACGGGTGCAGGCTGAAGGTTCCGTCCAGCTTCAGCGCCTGGTCCGGCGTGATGGCGATATTGCCGCGCAAGCCGGCATAGGCCTTGTCGCCGACGGGTGGGCTGACGGACAGGCCGTCCATGCCGCCGCGGCAGATCACGACGATGAACCGGCGCTTGTCCAGCGCGCCGTCGGCGTCGGCCAGGGCCGGGCGACCCAGGAAGGTGATCGACAGGCCAAGGCCGGCGGCCGAGGCCAGCACGCCGCGGCGCGAGGGAAGGTTGTGAGCGGTCATCGGCGTTGGAACTCCGGACTCATCAGCAGCAGGGCGACAGCCTCGCCGCGGGTTTCGGCGCGCGCCACGGCCTGGGCGGTGGGAGGGGTGAGCCGCGCGCCCAGGCCGTCCGTCGCGACCTGATTGGGATCCAGGCGGCCCGCGACCACGGCGGCGAAGGCCTGGCTCCACTGCAGGCGCTTGATCAGGCCGTCGGGCGAGCACCATTCGCCGGCCATGTCGGACCAGCCCTTGGGGGAGGGGGCCGAAAAGCCGCGCTGGGCCAGGCCGATCAGCGGCACGGTGATGCGCTCATAGGCCGAGGGCTGGGCGCCGATCAGCCGCCAGGACGAGATCAGGAATTCATAGGGCGTCTTGAACTTGGTCGCGGCCGGATCCCAGGCCTCCGGCGCGGCGACCAGTTCGCGGGCCACCTGATCCAGGCGGCCGCCGCTCTTGATCCAGCGGGCTTCCAGGCGGGCCACCAGGGCCGGCGGCGGATCATCGGCCACGAAGTGCCGGGCGATCTTGAACGACAGGTGGCGGGCGGTGGCGGGATGGGCGGCCAAAGCCTTCAGCACGGCCAGCCCCTGGTCCAGATCGCCGGACTTGTAGGTCTTGCCCAGGATCACCCGCGCCCCAGGCTCGTGGATGTTGTCGCGAAACACGAACTGGCCGGCCCGGTCGTCGGTCTCCTTGCCGACGCTGAAGCCGGTCAGGGCGCGGGCGAATTCGGTGACGTCGGCCTGGCTGTAGCCGGCCTCGATGCCGACCGTGTGCAGCTCCAGGATCTCGCGGGCCAGGTTCTCGTTCAGGCCGCGCTGGCCGTTGCGGCCCGCCGCCTTGCTGCCTGGCCCCACCGACTGGGCCTGGTCCAGATAGGTCAGCATGGCCGGATGGGTGCTGGAGGCCACCAGCAGGTTCTCGAAGCTGTTGAAGGCGTAGGGCCGGATGACCTCCTGCTCGAAGGGGCCCACCATCACGCCGGTGATCTCCTTGGTGCTGGAGACCGTGAAATGGTTGGCCCAGAACAGCGCCCAGCGCTCTCGGAAGCCGGCGGGCGTCCCGGCGCCCAGACGGGCCCGGGCCAGGAAGTCGGCGGCGGCCTTCTCGCGCAGCACCCGGTTGGCCTGTTGGACGGCGACGGTCTTGGGATCGCCGTCGTCCTTGGCCGCGCGGCGCAGCTCCTGATAGGCGCGCATGGCGATGAAGCGTTCGGCCGCGGTCTCGGGCTGAGCCTGCGGCTGGTCGGCGCCCCGGGGGTCGATCTGGTCGAGCAACGCGCCGCGCGGATCACCGCTGGCGGCGGCGATGTCGCCGGGGCGCGCCCCGAGTCCGAAGCGCGTCACGGCCAGGGCCGCCATCATATCCTTGGAAGGCCGTGACACGCGCTCTGTCTCCTTGCGTCCCGGACCTTGCGTCGCGAGCCGTTCATGATCATTCAACGCCGGGAATAGGGCGATCCGTCGTCAGACCCGAAAAATCGCGCAAGGAGCCATGATCCATGGCCGAGAAGACCCCGCCCATCGAAAAGCCGCGCCGGTTCTACAAGGCCGTCACCGTTGCGCCGGCCCCGGCGGAGAACGCGGGCGGCTTCGCCGTGCTGCTGGACGGCCGCACGCCAAAATCGCCGGCCAAGTCGCCGCTGGTCCTGCCGAGCCAGGCCCTGGCGCAACTGGTCGCCGACGAATGGGACGCCCAGGTCAAGGTCATCGATTCGACGATCATGCCCGCCACCCGCCTGGCCTTCACCGCCATCGACCGGATCGCCGAGACCCGCGCCGCCGTCGCGGCCGAGGTGGCGGCCTATGCCGGCTCGGACCTGCTGTGCTACCGCGCCGACCATCCCACGCCCCTGGTCGAGCGGCAGATGCGCGAGTGGCAGCCGGTGCTGGACTGGGCGGGATCGATGCTGGGCGCGCCCTTCACCCCGGTGACCGGCATCATCCACACGCCTCAGCCGGCCGAGACCCTGGCCCGCGTCGAGGCCCTGGCCCTGGCGCTGGATGATTTCAGCCTCGCGGGCCTGGCCTATGCCTCGGGCCTGCTGGGCTCGACGGTGCTGGCCCTGGCGATCCGAGCGGGCCAACTGGACGGCCAAAGGGCGCTGGATCTGTCGCGTCTGGAAGAGATCTTTCAGGCCGATCAATGGGGCCAGGACGCCGAGGCCCGGCTGCGCGCCGACAACCTCGCCGTCGAGGCCGCGGCCCTGGAGCGGTGGTTCGCCGCCCTGCGTTAGGCGGAGGCAGGCGACAGGCTTTGCTGCACTGCCGTAACGGCCGACTTGCCAGCCCGGCCGCGCGGCTTTACCCCTCCATCAGACAAGGCGTCCCTTGGGAGCAAGAGGCCGCTGACAGGCGTAGGGGAGCATTCGCGTGCAGAACATTCTCGAGGAACTGGACCTTCGTCGTCAGCAGGCCAAGGCCGGCGGCGGTGAGAAGCGCGTCGCGGCCCAGCACGCCAAGGGCAAGCTGACGGCGCGCGAGCGCATCGACCTGTTGCTGGACGAGGGTTCGTTCGAAGAGTTCGACATGTTCGTCGAACACCGCAGCGCCGATTTCGGCATGCAGGACCAGAAGATCCCCGGCGACGGCGTGGTCACCGGCTGGGGCACGATCAACGGCAAGGTCGTCTATGTGTTCTCCAAGGACTTCACGGTGTTCGGCGGGTCGCTGTCGGGCGCCCACGCGGCCAAGATCGTCAAGGTGCAGCGCCAGGCCATGAAGGTCGGCGCGCCGGTGATCGGCCTGTTCGACGCCGGCGGCGCGCGCATCCAGGAAGGCGTCGACAGCCTGGCCGGCTATGCCGACATCTTCATGGAGAACGTGCTGTCTTCGGGCGTGATCCCGCAGATCAGCGTGATCATGGGCCCCTGCGCCGGCGGCGACGTCTATTCCCCCGCCATGACCGACTTCATCTTCATGGTGAAGGATACCAGCTACATGTTCGTGACCGGTCCTGACGTGGTCAAGACCGTCACCAACGAGGTGGTCACCGCCGAGGAACTGGGCGGAGCCCGGGTCCATGCCGCCAAATCCGGCGTGGCCGAGGGCGCGTTCGACAATGATCTGGAGGCCATGACCCAGGTGCGTCGCCTGGTCGACTTCCTGCCCTCGTCCAACCGCGAGTCGGCCCCCGAGCGCGAAAGCTTCGATGAGGCCCTGCGCGACGAGGCCAGCCTGGACACCCTGATCCCCAGCGATCCGGGCAAGCCCTATGACATGAAAGAGCTGATCCTCAAGATCGTCGACGAAGCCGATTTCTTCGAGATTTCCAGCGAGTGGGCCAAGAACATCATCTGCGGGTTTGCCCGCATGGACGGCGAGAGCGTCGGCATCGTCGCCAACCAGCCCCAGGTGCTGGCCGGCGTGCTGGACATCGATTCCAGC
>JAHINZ010000103.1 GCA_018895795.1 Alphaproteobacteria bacterium | reverse complement strand
GCCCTCAGGTGGTAGAGCGGCGTGACGAACAGTAGCAGCCCGACCAGCGAGACCCACCACAGCGGCTTTCGGCCGACCCTGTCCGACAGGGCTCCCGCGAACGGCAGCATGACCATCATGAACAGCATGCCGACGATCGGCGCCACGAGCGCCTGCTGGGTGGACAGTCCCAGGCGGCGCTCCAGATAGGTCGGCATGTAGCTCAGCAACGTGTAGTTGACGACGTTCAGGGCGACGACCAGTCCGCTCATCACCAACAGCGGCCTCCAATAGCCCCGGACCAGATCGGCGAGGCCGACGCGGGCCTGGGTCGTCCGGTCCTGCGCCTCGATCTCGCGGAACACCGGCGTGTCCGCGATCCTTGACCGCAGATAGAGGCCGACCAGGCCCAGAGGCGCGGCGACCAGGAACGGCAGTCGCCAGCCCCAGGCGTGCATCGCCGACTCCCCCAGCAACAGCGACGCGCCCAGCATCAGCAGCGCCCCCAGGGAAAAGCCAGCCAGGGTGCCGACTTCCAGGAAACTGCCGAAAAAGCCCCGCCGCCTGTCGGGCGCGTATTCGGCCATGAAGATCGCGGCGCCGCCATATTCGCCGCCGGTCGAGAAGCCCTGGATCATCCGCAGCACCACCAGCATCAGGGGCGCCCAGAACCCGACGGCCTGATAGGTCGGCAGCAGACCGACGAAGAACGTCGCGGCGGCCATCATCACGATGGTGGCGGCCAGCACGGCCTTTCGCCCCAGGCGATCGCCCAGCGGCCCCCAGAAGAATCCGCCCAGCGGGCGCACCAGAAACGAGACCGCGAAGGTGGCCAGGGCGAACAGGGTCGCCTGCTGGGCTTCGCCGGGAAACAGCGCCGCGGAGATGTAGCTCACCCCATAGGCGTAGATCCCATAGTCGAACCACTCGGTAGCGTTGCCGATCGCCGAGGCCGCCACGGCGCGATGCAGGGCGGCCTTGGAGACGGGCGTTTCAGATGACGCCGGAGAAAGGCTTTCGTCGCTGCTCATGGATGGTCCTCAAGGCTTTTTGGAAGAGGCGCCCGCGGCCCTGGACTAGGCTTCATCGGGGGTCAGCGGGTCGAGCATGGCCGACATCGGCGTGGTGCGGGGTAGCAGTTGATAGGACTGCTGGCGGTCGGACGGCACGGGCTCCCGGACCGCCATGCGCCAGAGGGCGAAAATCACGGCGACGCCCGCGCAGGCGGCGATGAAGCCGGGCAGTCCAGCCGGGCCAAACTGCTTCAGGGCCAGGGCGCCCAACAGGGGGCCCGCCGCCGCGCCCAGCGAATAGACCAGGATCAGACCGCCACTAGCGGCCACCCGCTGTTCGGCCGACACATGGTCGTTGGCGTGAGCGACGCACAGCGGATAGAGCGCGAAACTGAAGCCGCCGAACAAGGCCCCCAGCACCAGGAGCGCCGGGCCGGCGGCGGCGACGATTGCCATGCCGACCGTGGCCAGGACCGCGCCGATCAGTGTCCCGACGATCACCCGCCGCCGATCGAAATGGTCCGACAGCCAGCCCAGCGGCCATTGCAGCGCCACGCCGCCGACGATCACCGTGCTCATAAAGGCGGCGGTGGACGGCAGGGTCAGGCCCAAGCGATGGGTATAGACCGCGCCGACGCCGTAGAACGCGCCCAGGATGACGCCGGTCGCCCCCGCGCCCACCATGCCCAACGGCGAAATGCCGTAAAGCTTGCGCATCGGCAGGGGTGGGGTGGGCTGCAGGCTGGGACTCTTGTTGCGGGTCAAAACGATCGGAATGATCGACAGCGAGATCAGGATCGAGGCCGCGACCAACGGCGTCGACGGCGTGATGGTCGACAGCGGCAGCAGGAACTGACCCAGGCCCTGGCCGCCATAGAGGGCGATCATGTAGGCGGCCAGGGCCAGGCCGCGGACGTGCGGCTCGGCCTGGTCATTGAGCCAGCTCTCCAGGCAGACATAGACACCGGCCACGCACAGCCCGTCGATGAACCGCAAGCCGATCCACAACGGCAAAGACTGATGCAGCGAATAGGCCAGGGTGCTGGCGGACAGCAGCGCGACGAAGGCGGCGAAGGCGCGGATATGCGCGACCCTATGGATCACCCGCGACACCTGGCGCGACCCCAGGGCCAACCCGGAGAAATAGGCGGTGGCCAGCAAGCCGATCATCGGTGCGCCATGGCCGGCGTCCTCCATGCGGAGGCCCAGCAGGGTTCCCATGAACCCGGCGCCGGCCATCAGCATGAAGATCGCCAGCAACAGGCTGCTCAAGGGGCGGATGGCGCTCAGCATGCGGCGTCAGGCTCCCTCACGCCGCCTTGCGACCTCGCGCCAGGGACGGGCAATCGGTGATCAGGGCCTGGTGCAGCGCGCGGATGGCCGTGTCGAAGTCCTTGGGCGCGATGATGAACTGCACGTCGACATTGCGGATCTGGTGCTGCAGCCCGATGACCTCGACCCCAGACTTGGCCAGGGCGGCCATCGAGCGGGTGACCAGGCCCGGCTCGTTGATGTCGCTGCCGATCGCCGCCACCATCGCGACCGGCTGGGCCGAGATCGCCGCGGTGGTGAAGCGCTTTTCCAGATCGGCGATCACCCGCCGCACCGTGGCGGCGTTGGCGGCCAGGTAGTGGGTGATCGTATTGGCGTTCGAGGACTTGCTGACGATCCAGGCCTTGTGCCGCGTCAGACACTCCAGGATGGCCGCGTCAAAACCCTTCTCTCCGACCATGTCCTGCTCGAAGAACTGCAGAGCGAACAGCGATCGCAGGCCGGTGATGATCTCCACCCGAGGGGTGTCGGAGACATAGTCGCCGCGGATCAGGGTGCCCTCGTCCTCGCGATCGAAGGTGTTTTTCACCCGCAGGGCTATGTCGGCCTGGCGCAGGCCGCGTCCGGCGCGGGGATGGATGGCCTCCATGCCCAGATTGGCCAGCTGATCGGCGACGTCATAGTTCGTCCGGCCGATCTTCTGGGCCTTGCCGGGCCCCACCACGCGCGGGTCGGCGCTTGAGAGGTGGAACTCCTTGTGAATGATGGCCTCGCGGGCCCTGGTCACCACGGCCAGGCGCGAGAAGGTCATCTCTGTATAGCCCCGCTCATAACGGCTCACCATGCCGCCGTCGCAGCCGGCATAGCCGGTGACGATGGGCATCTGAGTGGTCAGATCGATGTCGACGAAGGCGCTCTCGATCCGCTCGTCAAGGGTCGGCTGGACCGACTCGCCCCAGCCGGTGAGGTCGACCAGAACCGCGTTCGCGCCGCGATCGCGCAGCAGCAGAGCGGTGCTGTGCGCGCAGTGCAACTCGCCCAGACTAGCCAGCATCTCCCGGACCGTGACCAAGGGCTCGGTGAGGCGAAAATGGCCGTGGCCGCGCAGACGATCCAGGTCCTCCAGACAGGTTCGCATCGCGCCGATGCGTGTCTCGACAAAGAGATCAGCCTCGGCCCGGCTTTCGGGGCGCGTGAAGATCTGGGCGTTGCGGCCACGCATCGCCGCGCTCACCTCGTTCAGAGCGTCCTCCCACGAGGCGTCCTCGTCGTCGGCCAGGAACCGGGCATAGACGCCCGGCGCGCCGGTCTTCTTGTGCTCGAGCAGCAGGTCGGTCATCCCGGCATAGGCCGAGACAACGAAGATGCGGCCATAGAGATCACGACCGGTCCGGCCGGCGATCAGGACGTTGTCGAACACCGCCTGGGTGGCGGCCATTGACGTGCCGCCGATCTTCTCGACGCTGTGAAAACCGATCATGCGGCGCGCTCCTGCAGCAGGCCGGGCGATTTCAGGAGCGGCCTGACGTCGCGCGCGGCGATGAAGGGGGGGCGCGGCTTGGCGGCGCCGAACGGCCGGACCAAAGCGTTGGACAGGGCGTTGTAGACAAAGAAGGCGTTGGCCCGGGGCAGCGGCGTGATGTTGCCGTTCGAGCCATGCATGGTGTTGCAGTCGAAGATCACCACCGTGCCCGGCTCGCCGGTCGGAGCCACGATCCCGTGCTCCCGCACCATCTGGGTCAGGCTTTCCTCGTCGGGAACGCCGTATTCCTGCTTCTTCAGCGAGCTCAGATAATGGTCCTCGGGGGTTTCGCCGACGCAGGTCAGAAACACGCGATGCGATCCGGGGATCAGCATCAGCGGCCCGTTATTGGCCGTGTTAGGCGCCAGTAGCACCGACATCGACAGGGCCCGCATGCGCGGCATGCCGTCCTCGACGTGCCAGGTCTCGAAGTCGGAGTGCCAGTAGAACTCCTTGCCTTTGAAGCCGGGTTTATAGTTCAGCCGCGACTGGTGGATGTAGACCTCGTCGCCCAGCAGGAACCGCGCGACCTCGGCCAGGCGATCGTCTGCGGCCAGCCGCGCCATGACGGCGCTCTGGTCATGGACCTGGAAGATCGAGCGCACGTCGCGGCTATCCGGCTCGGTGATGATCGTTTCGGGGGCCAGCGCCCCGGGGGTGTTCAACAGCGTGTGGGCCTCGGCCTGTAGCAGGGCCAGCGCCTCGGGGCCGAACAGTTGGTCCAGCACCAGATAGCCGTCGGCGTCGAACTGGGCCGCCTGCTCCTGGGTGATCGGCGCGTCGGGGGTCCAGGCGCCATGAACCACCGGATCGGTTCGAGGAAGCAATCGGGCGTTCGCCTCCTGGCGTGAAGGGTAGAGATCTTTCATCGGATCAGGCCCTCCCGAAGCGCTCAATGACTCAGCGCCGCGACGGGCGCTTGGTCGGTGTCGGCGGGATAGGCTCCGGTCTCGTCATGCACCTCGCGGCCGGTGACCGGCGGATTGAACGCGCAGGCGGTGACGATATCGGTCCTGGGTCGGACAATATGCCGATCGTGGGCGTTCAGCGCATAGACCGTGCCCGGCTTCAGCTCGTGGACTTGGCCGGTCGCCAGATCCTCGATCGTGCCTTCGCCGCTGATGACGAAGACTGACTCCAGATGGTTCTTGTAGTGCATGCGCAGCTCTTCGCCGGCGTACATGGTGGTGATGTGGAACGAGAAGCCCATGCCGTCGTCCTTGAGCAGCAGGCGGGCGCTTTCCCAGCCCTCACTCTTCACGTTGCGATCGGTCGAGCGGATCGCGTCCAGTTTCCGAATAATCATGTTGGTCTCCTATTCCGCCGCGACGCCGTAGGCGCGGGCCATGGCCGCGCGAACGCAGTCCTCGACAATGTCCAGCCCCCTCGCGAAGAGGTCATCCTCGATGGTGAGCGGGGCGAGCACCTTGACGATCTCGTCATGGGCGCCGCTGGTTTCGATGATCAGGCCGCGCGCGAACGCGACGCTGGTGATCTGGTCGGCGATCTCGCCGGTGCCGACATTCAGCCCCCGCATCATGCCCCGGCCGCGGGTCGACAGGCCAAATTCCGTGGCCATGGCCTCCAGACGCCGGCCCAGATAGTCGCCGCGCCGCTGGACGTCGGCTTCGAAGGCGCCGTCCCGCCAGAAGGTGTTCAGGGCGGCCGTGGCGGTGACGAAGGCGTGGTTGTTGCCCCGGAACGTGCCGTTGTGCTCGCCCGGCGTCCACTGGTCGAGTTCGGGACGGATCAGGGTCAGGGCGAACGGCAGGCCCATCCCCGACAGCGACTTGGCCAGGGTGATGATGTCGGGCGTGAAGCCCATGCCCTCGAAGCTGAAGAAGCCGCCGGTGCGGCCGCAGCCCGCCTGGATGTCATCGACGATCAGCAGGGCGCCGTGACGCTCGGCGATCTGGGCGATCTTGCGCAGCCATTCGGGCGACGCGGCGTTCAGCCCGCCCTCGCCTTGCACGGTTTCCAGCAGGATCGCGGCCGGCGCGTCCAGCCCGCTCGAAGGGTCAGAAAGCTTCTGGTCCAGCAAGTCGGCGGTGTCGACTTCAGGACCGAAATAGCCGTCATAGGGCTGATGGCTGACATGGCCCAGCGGTACGCCGGCGCCGGCCCGCTTGGTGGCGTTGCCCGTACAGGACAGCGCGCCCAGGGTCATGCCGTGGAAGCCGTTGGTGAAGGCGATGACCGTC
>JAHINZ010000102.1 GCA_018895795.1 Alphaproteobacteria bacterium | reverse complement strand
TGCGCCTGACCGAGGCCGAGGTCGCCCTGATGCGCCGCCTGGCCCGCTCGGCCCACGAGCCGGTCGACCGGCTGGAACTGGCCCGCGACACCGCCGACGCCACCGGCCGCGCCATCGACGTCCAGGTCACCCGCCTGCGCCGCAAGATCGAGCCGGACCCCAAGAACCCCCGCTACCTGCAGACCGTGCGCGGGATCGGCTATCGGCTGGCGCCGGATTGATGGGGCCTCGCCCCCTACGGATCGCTTCGCGATCGTCTTCCCCCGGAGGGGGAAGATGAGCCGCGCCGACCTTTATCTTCCCCCTCCGGGGGAGGAGCGCCCCCCGGGTCGCGCAAAGCGCGCGCCCGAGGACAGGCTCTGGCGCGGAGGGGGCCAGTAGTCATGCGCCTGCGCGCCAAGCTCTACATCCCGCGCCGCATCAAGCGCCTGCTGCCGACCTCGCTGTTCGGGCGGTCCTTGCTGATCATCGTACTGCCGGTGGCGGTGATGCAGATCGCCGTGACCTGGGCCTTTTTCGACGCCCATTGGCGGACCGTGAACAGCAAGCTGTCCGAGGGTCTGGCCGGCGACGTCGCCTGGGCCGTGGCCAGCTATCAGGACGATCCCAGCCCGGTCGCGGTGACCAAGCTGGCCGAGCGGGCCGAGCAGTCGCTGTCGCTGTCGATCGCCTTCCAGAAGGGCAAGACCCTGCCCACCCGGCGGCGCGATGCGCTGTTTGGTCTGGACCGCTCGCTGCAGGAGGCCCTGGCCGATCGGCTGAACGTTCCGTTCTGGTTCGATACCACCCGCTACACCGCCTATATCGACATCCGGGTGCAGATGCCCGGCGGGATCCTGCAGATCTACGCCCTGCGCGACCGGGCCTTCGCCACCCAGGGCCATATCTTCATCCTGTGGATGGTGATGGCGACCCTGTTGCTGACGACGGTCGCCATCCTGTTCATTCGCAACCAGGTGCGGGCCATCGAGCGCCTGGCCGAGGCGGCCGACGCCTTCGGGCGCGGCGGCGATATCGACTTCAAGCCGCACGGAGCCCGCGAGGTCCGCCAGGCGGCCGTGGCCTTCCTGGCCATGAAGGCCCGCATCCAGCGCCATATCGAGCAGCGCACGGCGCTGCTGGCCAGCGTCAGCCACGACCTGCGCACGCCGCTGACCCGTCTGAAGCTGGAAATGGCCCTGTCCGAGCCGTGCGAGCAGATGGAGGCCATGAAGGGCGATCTGGCCGAGATGGAGCACATGATCGACGAGTATCTGGCCTTCGCGCGCGGCGAGACCGGCGAGACGCCACAGTCGACGGACCTGCCCGCCCTGATCGCTGGCGTCGTGGCCGCGGCCGTGCGGTCGGGCGCGACGGTGGAGGCGCGCATCGCGCCGGATCTGGCCGTCATCCTGCGCCCCAACGCCTTCAAGCGCGCCCTGGCCAATCTGATCGACAACGCCGCCGCCCATGGCGACCACGTCCGGGTCACGGCCGAGCCGCGCCTGACCGGCGGGGTCGAGATCATCGTCGATGACGATGGGCCGGGCATTCCCGAGGATCGCTACGAGGACGCCTTCAAGCCGTTCAACCGATTGGACGAGTCGCGCAACCAGAACGAAAAGGGCGTGGGTCTGGGCCTGGCCATCGCCCGCGACATGGCGCGCGGCCTGGGCGGGGACCTGGTGCTGGCGCGCTCGCCGATGGGCGGCCTGAGGGCGGTGATGCGGCTGCCGGGTTAGGGGGCACTACACTTGCCCCCACCTGATCGCTTCGCGATCGTCCGCCCCCGGAGGGGGCGGATGAACCCATCTTCCCCCTCCGGGGGAGGAGCGCGTCAGCGCGGAGGGGGCAAGTATCAGAACCCCGCGCCGACCTTCTGCAGTTGCTCGGCCATCTGTTTCAACCGCTTGTCCAGTTCGGCCATGGTGCGGTTCAGCGCGCCTTCGTCGTCACGCCAGACCTGGACGGCGCGCGCCCACACCGCCGTCATGGCCGCCAGCCGGGTGGGCGTGGCCTCGACGCCGGCTGCTTCCAGAATGGCCCGCGCGGTCTTGGGGAACCGCAGGATCGCCGCCACGACGCCTTCGGACCGGGCGACGGCGATCAAGGCCGCGCGATGCGGCTCCATGGCTTCCAGCCGGGCCATGGCGGCGTCGAACAGCCGGTCATGCGGCGTGGCGTCCTCCGCCGAGGCCGTCGCCAGGGCGGCGCGGTCAAAGCGGGTCGACAGGTGCCCCAGCACCGCGCCCTTGCCGTCGGCCAGGGCGTAGAGCTCGGCGAACGACACCTCGGCCTTGAGGGCGATGTCGCGCAGGGCGATCTGCGGCCAGGGGCGGTCAGCCGCCAGGGCCAGAGCGGCGGCGGCGGCGCGATCGAGGATGTCTTCGGCGGCGGTCATCAGGATGAAATGGCGGTTGATAAGGGCGGTGGCAAGGCCGAGCGCGTCGGAGGGGAAAGTCCTCCCTCTGAAGGGGGAGGCGGCGCCTTGGCGCCGGTGGGGGAAGAGAGCGGCCTTTCAGGAACGTCCCTCTCCGTCGGCTACGCCGACACCTCTCCCGTCAGGGAGAGGACTTCAGCCCCCCAGTTCCTTCGACCGCGCGATCGCCGCGGCCATCGCCCGGGGCAGCAGGTCGCCGAACCCGCCTTCGCCCATCAGCACCGCCAGCGCCGCGGCCGTGGTGCCGCCGGGCGAGGTGACCTGCTTGCGCAGTTCGGCCGGTTCCTCGCCGCCGGCCTCCATCAGGGCCGCCGCGCCGATGATGGTGGCGCGTGCCAACCGCGCCGAGGTCGCCGCGTCGAGACCGACGCCGACGCCGGCGGCTTCCAGCGCCTCGATGAAGGCGTACAGATAGGCCGGAGCCGAGCCGGAAACGGCGGTGGCCGCGTCCAGCAGGTCTTCGCTGTCGAGATCCACCACGGTGGCGACCGGGGCGAACAGGGCGTGGGCGCGGGCGCGGGCCAGGGGCGCCTCGGCATAGACGCTGGCCGCGCCCCGGCCGATGGCGACGGCCGTGGTCGGCATCACCCGGGCCACGGCGCGGCCGCCGAACGCCGCGCTGATATCGGCGGCGCGCACCCCGGCGGCGATCGAGACGATGACGGCGTCAGGGGCCAGGTGTGGAACGACGTCGGCGATCGCCTCGCGCCAGATCTGCGGCTTGACGGCCAGCAGCACGGTCTTGGCCTTGGCCAGGTCGGCAAGCGGCGGATTGACCGATGCGCCCCCAAAGACGCTGGGGTCGGCGGCGGCGTCGACGTTCGGATCGCGGATGATCAGGTCGGCGGCGCAGAAGGCCCCAGCCTCGCGCCAGCCCTGGATCAGCGCGCCGCCCATGCGCCCGGCGCCGAGGAGAAGGATGGGGGTCATGGGGCGCTCTCTCGCTAAACGTCATCCCCCGGCTTGTCCGGGGGACCCAAGCTGACGGGGCCAGCCTGGCTTGGGTCCCCCGCATAAAGCGGGGGATGACGATGTTAAAGAGGCAAAGGCCCGTCTGGGCCTTTGGATCAAGCCTGGCCGACGGTCTCGAACATGCAGGCGGCCATGGCTTCCTCGGGGGTCTTGGCGCCCTGGATCAGGAAGTCGAAGGCTGGATAGAAGCGATCGGCGGCCTCGACGGCGGCGTCGATCATCGAGGCGGCCTGGGCCATGGTGGGGCGTTCGCCGGCCGGCAGGGCCAGGGCGTGGCGGAACACCACCTCGCCGTCATCGGTCCAGACCTCGAAATGGCCCAGCCAGACGCGCTGATTGATCATGGCCAGCAGCTCGTAGGCGCTGGCGCGCTTGGTCTTGGGGGCGCGCAGGTCCAGCGACAGGCACAGCTGCAGACAATCGGCCTCGGGCCGCCAGGCGAACCAGAGTTCGTAATCCTTCCAGTCGCCGGTCAAGGCGAAGGCCAGATCGCCGTCCTCGGTGCGGTCGAAGGTCAGGTTTTCGGCCGACAAGACATGCTCGACCACTTCGAGAGGATCGAGAGCCATCAGGACGTCGTCGTCTTCCGGTTGGGTGTCCATGGGAATCCTGCGCGTCCCGAGAGCGAGGGCGGGCGTGAGACCCGCCGTGAATCGCTCACGTCGCATTTGAGTCTAATCTGCTTCGTGAGCGGGGTAACAGCCCCTTCACGTCGAGCGCGAATGGAAAGGGGTCTATTCGCCTGTCCCGGCGGCGGCCTTGGGGGACTTGGGCGCCACGGCGCTCTTTTTGGCTTTCAGGCCGGCGACCTCTTCGCGCAGCGCCGCGACCTCGGCCTTCAACGCCTCGAAATCGTCGCGGCGGATCAGGTCGAATTCGGCCGCGAGGCGGTCGGCCTGGGCCCGCATGGCGGTCTTGGCCTCTTCACCGGCGGTCTGGGCTATGCCCATGGCCGCCTGGGTCAGCTTGGCGAATTCGTCGAGGAAGGGGTTCTGGCTGTGCATCGGGGTTCCAGGGGCGCGGCGTCTTCGGTCCCTTCTTATATGGTACGCGGGGGATGAAAGCGAAGCGGGAACGAGCTATGGGTGCGACGATCTGTCCCGAACGGAGTCTCTCGGCGTGATCTTTCCCGATATCGACCCGATCGTGCACATCGGGCCCCTGGCCCTGCAATGGGGCCCGCTGGCCATCCGCTGGTACGCCCTGGCCTATGTGGCCGGCATCCTGCTGGGCTGGCGATACGCCGTGCGCCTGGTCCGCGACACCAAACTGTGGGGCGGCCGCGCGCCGACCGCGACGCCGCTGCAGATCGACGATCTGGTGCTGTGGATCACCCTGGGCATCATCCTGGGCGGGCGGCTGGGCTACATCCTGTTCTACATGCTGGTCAATCCGCAGCAGCGCGCGGGCCTGATGGGGCACCCGCTGGAGGCCTTCAAGATCTGGGAGGGCGGCATGTCCTTCCACGGCGGCTTCCTGGGCGTGTGCGTGGCGATCGTCCTGTTCGCCCGCCAGCAGAAGATCGACGTGCTGAAGCTGGGCGACCTGATCGCCCCGGTCGCGCCGATCGGGCTGTTCTTCGGCCGCATCGCCAACTTCATCAATGGCGAGCTGTGGGGCCGGGTCACCGAGCATCCGTTCGGGATCATCTTCTGCAACCAGACGATTCAGACGGCCAACGGCGGTCGCTGCCCGGCCGGGCCTGATCCGCGCCACCCCAGCCAGCTGTATGAAGCGGCGCTGGAAGGCGCCGTTCTGTTCGCCATCCTGTGGCTGGTCTCGCACAGGCTGAAATGGCTGCGGCGGCGCGGCGCGATGACCGGGACCTTCCTGGTCGGCTACGGGCTGTTCCGGGCGGCGTTGGAAAATGTCCGCAATCCCGATGTCGGCATGCCCGACTTCCCGTTCGGCCTGACCATGGGGATGATGCTGTCCACCCCGATGCTGCTGACCGGCCTGTGGCTGCTGTGGAAGGCCTTGCGCGAACCGGTCGACGATACCCCCAACGCCGAGCCCCATGAGCCTGCTTGATCGCCTGAAGGCCCAGATCGCCCAGGACGGACCGATCGGCGTCGCCGAATATTTCACCCGCTGCCTGCACGACCCGCGCGACGGCTATTACGCCGCGCGGCCTGATCTGGGCCCCGGCGGCGACTTCATCACCGCCCCCCTGGTCAGCCAGATGTTCGGCGAGTTGATCGGTCTGTGGGCGATCGAGACCTGGACCCGCATGGGCCGGCCCGCGCCGTTCCGGCTGGTCGAGATGGGCCCCGGCGACGGGACCCTGATCAGCGACCTGCTGCGCGCCGCGCGCCTGGCGCCCGACTTCCTGGCCGCGGCCGAGCTCTGGCTGGTCGAGGTGTCGCCGCCCCTGCGCGCGCTGCAGGCGCAAAGGCTCGAAGCCGCGCCGCGGGTCCCGCGCTGGGCCGACCGGCTGGAGGCCGTGCCCGCCGGCGCGCCGATGATCCTGGTCGCCAATGAGGTGCTCGACTGCCTGCCCGCCCGCCAGTTCGTCCGCACCGAGACCGGCTGGGCCGAGCGGGTGGTGGGGCTGGATGAGCAAGGCGACCTGGCGTTCGGGTTGAAGACGATCTCTAGAGAACCCTTCCCCCTTGATAGGGGAAGGGCAGGGTTGGGGATGACTACGGCGGTGGATACTGGACGCGGCGTCCCACTCGCCGATTCAGCAGTCACCCCCATCCCCAACCCTTCCCCCATCGAGGGGGAAGGGAGTCTCGGCCAAATCCTCGAATCCTCGCCCGCCCAGGAGGCGCTCGGAACCGAGATCGGCCACCGCCTGGCCGCCGATGGCGGCGCGGCCCTGCTGATCGACTATGGCCGCGACGCCCCGGGGCCTGGGGACACCCTGCAAGCGATCCAGGGCCATCGAAAGGTCGACCCACTGCTCAGCCCCGGCCAGGCCGACCTGACCGTGTGGGCCGACTTCCCCGCCGTGCTGGCCGCCGGGGTCGCGGCGGGCGCGCGCGCCGGGCCCATTCTTCCGCAAGCGGTGTTCCTGGCCCTGCTGGGAATCGAGGCGCGGGCCCAGGCCCTGGCCGCCGCCTGCCCCGATCGCGCCGACCAGATCGCAAGACAGCTTGATCGCCTGACCGGTCAGGCGCAGATGGGCGCGTTGTTCAAGGCCGTGTGCCTGCACGCACCCGGTTTCACGCCACCCGCTTTCGAGGTCGCCTGACATGCCGCACAGCGCCCTACCCACCGTCCAGTCGCCGCTGCTGGCCGCCGTGCCCGGCGTGCGCCACGCCTTCTTCACGCGCCGGGGCGGGGTTTCACAGGGCCTCTATGACAGCCTGAATGTCGGTCGCGGCAGCCAGGACGAGCCGGCCGACGTGATCGAGAACCGGGCGCGCTGCGCGGGCTGGTTCGGCGTCGCGCCCGAAGACCTCAACACCTGCTACCAGATCCATTCGACCCTCGCGATTCACGCCGACGGCTCCTGGGGCGACGTCCGCCCCGAGGGCGACGCGGTGGTCACCAAGACCCCCGGCGTGGTCTGCGGCGCCCTGTCCGCTGACTGCGCGCCCGTGCTGATCGTCGATCCCGAGGCGCGGATCGTGGCCGCCGCCCACGCCGGCTGGCGCGGGGCCCTGGACGGCGTGGTGCAGGCCGCTGTCGACGCCATGGTCGAGCTGGGCGGCGTTCCCGAACGCATGATCGCCGCGGTGGGCCCCTGTATCGGCCCGGACTCCTACGAGGTGGGCCTGGAGTTCCTGCACCGCTTCGAGGCCGACAGCCCGGGCTCGACCCACTTCTTCCGGCCCGGCGTCAGCGACGACAAGCGGCTGTTCGACCTGCCCGCCTTCGTGCTGGATCGCCTGCGCACGGCCGGCATCGAACAGCGCGAATGGGTCGGCCGCGACACCCGGATCGAGGAGGCCCTGTTCTTCTCCAATCGCCGCGCGGTGCTCAACGGCGAAGGCGACTATGGCCGCCTGCTGTCGGCGATCGCCCTGGAGGCGTGAGGCCGGATCGACGTTGCGACGGTCGACGGCGCTCGCGCCCAACTTTAGGGCTCCGTCATTCCCGCCCTGCAATGAGGGGGTAGTCCGATACTGGCAAACCCAGTCGGGGACACCCCAGCCTGCCGAAGGCTTACAGAAGCTCGTCCATCGCTTGCAGAAGCAGGGCCAGGCCGATGGGCTTGGCCACCAGGGCGTCCATACCCGCGGCAAGGTATTCGACCTTGTGATGGGCCATGGCGTTGGCCGTCAGGGCGATCACCGGGGTCCGTTGACGCTGTTCGCGCCGTTCGGCGTCACGGATCATGCCGACCGCCGTCAAGCCGTCCATGATCGGCATCTGGATATCCATCAGCACGATGTCCCGGGCGGCCGACCGCCACGCTTCGAGGGCCTCCTGGCCATTGGAGACGATCAGCGGCTCGATGCCGACCTCGGTCAGCAAGGTCTTGAGCACAATTTGGTTCATGCGGTTATCCTCCGCGACCAAGACTCGCAACTCACGCGCCTGGGCGGGAACCGGCGCGGTGATCTGGGGCGGCGCCGGTTCCCGCGCGGCGCGCACCAGGGGCAGGCTGACGGTGAAGGTTGTGCCCACGTTCTGTGTGCTTTCGACCCCGATCGAACCGTGCATCAAGGTCACGAGATCGCGGCAGATCGCGAGGCCAAGGCCTGACCCGCCGTAACGCCGGGTCACGGATGCGTCCGCCTGGACGAAACGATCGAAAATATGCGTCAGCCGATCGGCGGGAATGCCAATCCCGGTGTCCTGGACGCGCAGGATCAGGCTTTGACCATCGTGCCGGATGTCGACCTGGACAGAGCCAAAATCGGTAAATTTGACGGCGTTCGAGACCAGATTATGCACGATCTGGCGAACCCGGCCGGGATCAGCGCTCCAAAACCCCTCGGCGCTCGGATCCAGGTTCAGTTGGAAAAGGACATCCTTGTCCTCAACCAGCGCCTTGAACGCCAGAGCGCCATTGGCGAGGTCCTGCGCATCGACGACGCCGTCTTCCAGCTCCAATTTCCCGGCCTGGATCTTGGAAAGATCCAGCAAGTCGTTGAGCAGCGTCAGGAGCGCCTCGCCCGAGGCCTGGATGATCTCGAGACGCTCGCGCTGCGACGGCGCCAACGGACCATAGCCCATGGCCTGGGCCATGCCCAAAACGCCATTCAGCGGCGTGCGGATCTCGTGGCTCATGGTGGCCAGGAAGGCCGACATGGCTTCGGCCGAGCGCAGAGCGTTTTGCTCAGACGCCTGCAACCGGTCCATCGATTCCTTGCGCATGCTGATATCGCGGATCGCGGCGGTGACCAGGACACCCTCCGGGCTATCGAGGGGGCTGAGCATGATCTCGATCGGGAATTCGCTGCCGTCCTTGCGCAGGGCCAGCAGTTCTATCCCCATCCCGATCTGCTGGGCCAGCGCCGCCTCGGGCGAGCGCAGGCCATCGGCGATCAGCCGTTCGGCGAAGCCCACGGGAATGATGTTCTTGACGTCCTGGCCCAGCAGTTCGTTACGGGGGTAGCCAAATTGCTTTTCGGCCTGAACATTGAGGAGGACGATCTCGCCGGCCTGGTTCACCACGACCATGGCGTCCGGGGCGGCTTCCAGCAGACCCCGATATTTGGACTCGGAGACCAGAGCCTTGTTCTTTATGGCCTCGAGATTCATGGGGGCGATCTTCTTTAATAGGGCGACCGCGATCGACTTGCGGACGGGTGATCAGCGTAACGCCACTAAAAAGGGAGCCCCCGCGCGCGTCTCAAAAGGCTCCGTAGGTCAGCAATCCGTCCGGGTTTGCGCCGCCGACATCTGATGGTTCAGGCGCCGTGGCGTTGGCCGTCAGATGCGAACGCGCTCGAGGCGTTTGTGTTGCTTGCCTCAAAATCCAATTCTCAAATTCGGCGGTGGGGCGCCGCGGCGGGCCCCAAGCGCGGCTTCCACCTGACGGCCGGCCGGCGCTGGCCGAGCGATCGGGGCGACCCGAACCCCGACCAACGGCTTATCCGCGAAGCCCTCGAACGGGCGCGGATCGCGCGAAATCAGCGTCTCGCCCTTGAGGCCTGGGATCGGCGTGAAAGCCACAAAGCGTCACCGATCCGTCATACAGGTCGTTAAGGTCTTGCTCCCGGGTCGATCACTGCTAGAAGCCCCGCAACGCGACACCCCCTGCATCGAGCGCCCCCCATGAAGCTGCTGTCCGGCAACTCGAACCGCCCTCTGTCCCAGGCCATCGCGGAATATCTCGACATGCCGCTGACCCGCGCCCAGGTGCGCCGGTTCGCCGACCTCGAGGTGTTCGTCACCATCGACGAGAATGTGCGGGGCGAGGACGTCTTCGTCATCCAGTCGACCAGCTACCCCGCCAACGACAATCTGATGGAGCTGCTGATCTGCATCGACGCCCTGAAGCGCGCGTCGGGCAAGCGGATCACCGCCGTCCTCCCCTATTTCGGCTATGCCCGCCAGGACCGCAAGACCGGCGGCCGCACCCCGATCTCGGCCAAGCTGGTGGCCAATCTGATCACCCGCTCGGGCGCCGATCGCGTCCTGACGATGGATCTGCACGCCGGCCAGATCCAGGGCTTCTTCGACATCCCCACCGACAACCTGTTGCCCTCGCGCCTGCTGGCCGACGATATCCGCCGCAAGTATCCGCTGGGCGACGACCTGATGATCGTCTCGCCCGACGTCGGCGGCGTGGTCCGGGCCCGCGCCCTGGCCAAGCGTCTCAATGACGCCGACCTGGCCATCGTCGACAAGCGCCGTTCGGGTCCCGGCCAATCGGAGGTGATGAACATCATCGGCGACGTCTCGGGCCGCCGCTGCATCCTGTTCGACGACATCGCCGACTCGGCCGGCACCCTGTGCAACGCCGCCGCCGCCCTGGTGGCCCAGGGCGCGGTCTCGGTCAGCGCCTATGTCACCCATGGCGTGCTGTCGGGCGCGGCTTCCGATCGGGTCGCCAATTCGGTGCTGACTGAACTGGTGGTCACCGACTCCATCGAGGCTTCCGATCCGGTCAAGGCGTGCCCGAAAATTCGCTATGTCTCCTGCGCGCCGCTGATCGGCGAGGCCATCCGCCGGATCGCCAACGAGGAATCGGTCTCCAAACTGTTCGACTGATCCCCTTTGGGGCGAAGCCGCTTGCGGCCACGCTTGTCAAAGTCTGGTTAACGGGCTGAGTGTCACAATATCGCCCGTCGCGGATGCTATTCGCGAAAAAGCCTCATGGGGAAATTGCCCGAAATGCCTATCTTTTCGCGCGCGCGAGTCGTGCTGTTGACCGCCGCCGTCGCGCTGACCAGCGTTATCGCGGGCTGCGAGACGCCGCCGCCGCCGCCGCCGCCGCCCGTGGCCGTCGCGCCGGCCCCGCCGCCGCCGATCACCCTGTCCAACACCCTGGTCGAACGGGCCAGCGCCTTCCGCGGCTATATGGACCGGGCGGGCGCGATCAATCCCAACTTCCAGAGCGGCGACGATATCCAGTCGTCCCTGAAGGTGGGCGTGGCCTATGAGCCCAAGCAACTGCTGTCCGGCGTCATCGCCTACGCCGCCGTCATCGCCCTGCAGGACCCGGCCTTCGTCGGCGCGGTGCGCAGCTTCGGCGTCGATCCGGTCCAGCGCCGGGAGATGATCGCCCAACTGGTGGCCAACCCCGCCTACGCGGTCGGCTTCAAGGGCTCTGACACCGCCGCCGGCCTAGTGATCGACACGCTGGGGGCCGAGGGCCTGAAGGTCTTCACCGCCGGCAAGGCCGTCAAGCAGGCGGCCTATGACGTGCAGCACTCGTCCTGGTCCAAGGCCTCGGTGCCCGACCGCGAGGGTCGCCTGGCCTACGCCAAGACCATGTCGGCGATCCCGGCCCTGGCCGAGACCAACGACGTGGCCATCCTGCGGGACGCCTCGGTCGGCGCCCAACCCCTGGTCCTGACGCCGCGCTCGGCCCCGGGGCCCTATCAGCCGGTGGTGGTTCGCGGTCTGGCCGTGGCCGCCCTGGCGGCCCTGGGCGCGGCCGGCGACGACAACCTGGCCACGGTCGAGGCCGTGATGGCCGAGCCCACGTCGGCCATGTGCCTGAACATGGGCAAGCTGAACCTCTATCAATGCCTGGCCGTCTCCAAGCCGCACTATGAGGACGTCTTCTGCCTGGGCCAGCACATCCTGATGGACACCGGGCAGTGCGTGATCAAGGCTTCGGGGGCCGCCATGCCCGTCGAGCCGCCGCCGCCCGTGCGGCTGCTGCCGGAAAAGACCTCGATCGCCCAGGGCGGCGGCGCCGGTCGCAATTCCAAGGCCGCCAAGGCCCGCAAGCCCGTCAAGAAATAGCCCCCCCTGCCCTCCCTCGGGGGGCCGAAAGACCTGGAGAAGGGCCGGACGTTGCATCGTCCGGCCCTTCTGTGTATGTAGCGCCACCCAAAAAACCGTCGACCGAGCGGGACGATCCAGTCCTGTGCGGCGATTTCACATTTCGAGAGCAGGGGCTCTCCAGAGAGAACACGATGTCCGAGATCATTCTGAACGTTGAACTCCGCGACCGCGCCGGCACCGGCGGCGCCCGCGAAACCCGCCGCAAGGGCCTGGTCCCCGGCGTGCTGTACGGCGGCGCTCAAGCCCCCGTGAACATCGCGGTGAAGTCGAACGAATTCCGCAAGGCGCTGTTCACCGGCAAGCTGCTGGGTCACCTGGTGACCCTGCAATACGGCGGCGAAAAGCAATCGGTCATCGCCAAGGCCGTCCAGTTCCACGCCGTCACCGACGAGCCGGTCCACTTCGACCTGTATCGCGTCGACGAGCACCAGCTGATCAAGATCGAAGTTCCGGTTCACTTCAAGAACCACGAAACCTCGGTCGGCCTGAAGAAGGGCGGCACGCTGGAAATCATCCGTCACACCGTCGAGCTGGAATGCCCGGCCGACAAGATCCCCGAAGAACTGGTCATCGACCTGGCCGGCCACGACATCGGCGACGTGATCCGCATCTCGGAAATCGCGCTGGGCGAAGGCGTCAAGCCGGCCATGGGCCGCGATTTCGTGATCGCCAACCTGAAGGCCTCGGCCGCGTCGCAATCGGGCGAAGGCGACACCACCGAGGGCTAAGGCTTTCGGATCGGTTGTCCGATCGATTCCAGACGGGCGGGCTTATCAGCCCGCCCGTTTTTCGTTTCGGCCAAGGCCCCGCGTCTTTCGAGGTCCGAGGCTGAGGCGCGACGACACACTTCCTCATCCTGAGACGCCTTGCGCGGCATGGCCTCGAAGGACGCACGGAGCCTCAGCCATGCTGATCCTCGCCGGCCTCGGCAATCCCGAGCCCAAATACGAGAAGAACCGGCACAATGTCGGCTTCATGGCCGTCGACGCCCTGGCCCGCCGCTGGGGGACCTCGCCGTGGCGGGCCCGGTTCCAGGGCCTGGCCTGCGAGGGTCTGGTCGCCACGCCCGCCGGGCCGGTCAAGCTGCTGCTGCTCAAGCCCAAGACCTATTACAATGAGAGCGGGCGGGCGGTAGGCGAGGCCATGAAGTTCTACAAGCTGGCGCCCGGCGACGTGATCGTGTTCCACGACGAGATCGACATGGCCCCGGGCCGGTTCCGGATGAAGGCCGGCGGCGGGGCGGCGGGCAATAACGGCATCCGCTCGATCACCAGCCAGCTGGGCGACGCGTTCCGCCGCGGCCGCATCGGCGTGGGCCATCCCGGCGACAAGGACATGGTCATGCACTATGTGCTGGGCGACTTCCACAAGGTCGAACACCAGTGGCTGGACCCGATGCTGGACGCGATCTGCGACGCCCTGCCCTTCGCGGCGGTGGGCGACGACGAGCGCTATCAGGGCGAGGTGATGCGCTTGGCGCCCGCGCCCAAGAGCGATCCGCGCAAACCGGCCAAGTCGGAAGACTGAGACCATGCTGCGCATCTCCGAACTGAAGCTGCCCTTGGGCCATCCGCCGGAAGCGGTTGCGCCGGCCCTTCTCCAGCGCCTGGGTCTCAAGCCCGACGACCTGCTCGACCACGCCATCGCCCGCCGGGCCCATGACGCGCGGCGCAAGGCGGCGATCCTGATGATCTATACGGTCGACGTCACCGTGCGCGACGAGGCCGAGGTGCTGGCGCGCTTCGCCGGCGACCCTCATGTCCGCGCGACGCCGGACACCGCCTACCGCTTCGTGACCCACGCGCCAGAGGCCTTTTCGGGTCCCCGTCCGGTGGTGATCGGCGCCGGCCCCTGCGGTCTGTTCGCCGGGCTGATCCTGGCCCAGATGGGCTTTCGGCCGATCATCCTGGACCGCGGCAAGGCGGTGCGCGAACGCACCAAAGACACCTGGGGCCTGTGGCGGCGCGGCGAGCTGGATCCCGAGTCCAACGTCCAGTTCGGCGAGGGCGGCGCGGGCACCTTTTCGGACGGCAAGCTGTGGAGCCAGATCAAGGATCCGCGCCTTCTGGGTCGCAAGGTGCTGGAAGAGTTCGTCAAGGCCGGCGCCCCCGCCGAGATCCTGACCGAGGCCCACCCCCATATCGGCACCTTCCGCCTGGTGACGATGGTCGAGCATATGCGCCAAACCATCGAGGCCCTGGGCGGCGAATATCGCTGGCGGCATCGGGTGGACGGGATCGACGTCGAAACCGCCGCCGACGGGTCGCGGAAGATCAAGGGCCTGAGGCTGTCGACCGGCGAGGATCTGGCCGCCGAGCACGTGGTGCTGGCCGTCGGCCACAGCGCCCGCGACACCTTCCAGTGGCTCTACGACCAAGGCGTCCATATCGAGGCCAAGCCGTTCTCGATCGGGGTGCGGATCGAGCATCCGCAATCGTGGATGGACAAGGCCCGGTTCGGGACCTGCGCCGGCCACCCCGACCTCGGCGCGGCCGACTACAGCCTGTCGCACCACTGCAAGAACGGCCGCACGGTCTACAGCTTCTGCATGTGCCCCGGCGGCACGGTGGTGGCGGCGACGTCCGAGCCCGGCCGGGTGGTGACCAACGGCATGAGCCAGTATTCGCGTAATGAGCGCAACGCCAATTCCGGCTTCGTGGTCGGCATCGATCCCGAGCGCGACTATCCCGGCCATCCGCTGGCCGGCGTCGAGTTCCAGCGCAAATGGGAGAGCCTGGCCTATGTGGCGGGCGGCTCGACCTATGCCGCCCCGGCCCAGAAGGTCGGCGACTTCCTGGCCGGCCGCCCCTCGACCGATCTGGGCGAGGTCGCGCCGTCCTACAAGCCCGGCGTGACCATGACCGACCTGTCGGCCTGCCTGCCGCCCTTCGTGATCGAGGCCATGCGCGAGGCCTTGCCGGTGTTCGGCCGCCAGATCGCCGGCTACGACCATCCCGACGTGCTGCTGACCGGCGTGGAGACCCGCACCTCCTCGCCCATCCGGATCACCCGCGGCCCGGACTTCCAGAGCCTCAACACCGCCGGACTCTATCCGGCCGGCGAGGGCGCGGGCTATGCCGGGGGGATCCTGTCGGCGGCGGTGGACGGCATCAAGGTCGCCGAGGCCGTGGCGCTGAGCCTGGTGGCGGCCCTGAACGGGGATCCGGCGACGCTGAAGACCCAGGCCTAGGCGCCGCTGGGGAAGGCTGGACCAGGGTCTCTCCGGCGACCATTGTTGACCACAGGCCTCCCCCCTCGCCAGGCCGATCGCGCGGCTTGGGCGGAACAGCCCCGGATATCGACACCGATGACATCCTTCTATGATCGCTACATCCTGCCGCCGTTCATCCGCTGCGCCTGCGGGGCCGGGGCGATCGCCAAGCAACGCGCCAAGGTCGTGCCGCGGGCCGAGGGGCGGGTTCTGGAGCTGGGGATCGGCGGCGGTCTGAACCTGGCCTTCTATGACCCGGCCCGGGTGAGCAGCGTGACCGGGGTCGATCCGTCCGAGGGCTTGCGCGCTCTGGCCATGGCCGCGCCGCGCGCCGAAGGCCTGAAGGTCCAGGTGCTGGCCGGAGAGGCCGAGCAACTGACCTTTGACGATCACAGCTTCGACACCGTGGTCTGCACCTTCACCCTGTGCTCGGTCCACACGCCCGGCGCGGTGTTGGCCGAGGCGCGGCGCGTTCTGAAGCCCGGCGGGCGGTTCCTGTTCTGCGAACATGGCCTGGCGCCGGACCCCGACGTCGCGCGCTGGCAGCGACGCATCGAGCCGTTCTGGACGCCGCTGGCCGGCGGCTGCCACCTGACCCGCCCGGTCGCGGCGACGATCGCCGCCGCCGGCTTCAAGATCGACGAGGCCCAGACCTTCTACATGCCCAAGGCGCCCCGGCCCTTGGGCTGGTGCGAGCTTGGCGTGGCTTGCGTCGGCTGACCTAGACGCCATCTGACATAGCCAAAGGCGGCGGCCCGACGCGCCCAGGAGTATCCATGACACAGACCCCCTCCCCCGCCGCCAACGCCGCCCAGATTGACTATTGGAACGCCACGGCCGGCCGGATCTGGGCGCAGTTCCAGGAACATCTGGACCGCCAGATCGCGCCCCTGGGTCTGGAGGCGCTCCGGGTGCTGGCGCCGCGGGCGGGCGAGCGGATTCTCGACGTCGGCTGCGGCTGCGGACAGACCACCCTGGATCTGGCCGCCCGGGTCGGGTCCGAGGGCCAGGTGACCGGCGTCGACATTTCCGAGCCGATGCTGGCGGTGGCCCGGGCCCGGCCAGCGCCCGCCGGCGCGGCCCAGCCCGCGTTTCTGGACTGCGACGCCCAGACCGCCGATCTGGGCGAAGGCGTTCTCGACGCCGTCTTTTCGCGCTTCGGCGTGATGTTCTTCAGCGACCCGCCGACCGCCTTCGCCAATCTTCGCAAGGCGCTGAAACCCGGCGGACGGCTGACCTTCGTCTGCTGGCGGCCCTATCCTGAGAACCCGTGGATGCGGGCCCCGATGGAGGCGGCCCAGCCGTTCCTGCCGCCGATTCCGCCCGCCGACCCGACCGCGCCGGGGCCCTTCGCCTTTGCTGATCCGCAGCGGGTCCAGTCGATTCTGCAGGCGGCCGGGTTTGAAGACATCCGGATCAGGCCGTTCGACGCCATGATCGGTGGCGGCTCCATCGACGAGACGCTGGACCTGACCTTTCGGGTCGGCCCGCTGGGCGCGGCCCTGCGCGAGGCGCCGCACCTGGCGCCGACCGTCCGCGAGGCGGTGCGCGCCCGCCTGTCCGACTTCGCCACGGCCGAGGGCGTGCTGATGCCCGCGGCCGTGTGGATCGTCCAGGCGACGCGGTAGGCCGGGTCCGCCCCCGAGGGGAACAGCGTCAGAACTTGCCGGCCTGGAAATCCTCGAAGGCCTGCACGATCTCGTCGCGGGAGTTCATCACGAACGGCCCATGCCAGAACACCGGCTCGCCGATCGGACGGCCGGCGATCAGCAGCACGCGGGCGTCGGTGATCGCCTCGACCAGCACCGTGTCGCCCTGGCCCAGAAAGACGCCCGACAAAGCGTCGATCTTGCCGCCGGCCACCCGGACCTGGCCTTCATAGACCGCCAGCATGGCGTTGCGCTCATCGTCGACGGGCTCCTCGAACCGCGTTCCGGCCGGCAGCACGACGTCGAAATACAGCGCGTCGACCGCCCCGCCGCCGATCGGGCCGGCCGTGCCGGCGCCCCCGTCTGGAGGAGTGGTCACACCCGAGATCACCTTGACCGTGACGCCGCCGGCCCGGGCCTCGACCGGGATCGCGTCGCTCTCGAACTCCGAATAGCCCGGCTCGCTCATCTTCAGCTTGGCGGGCAGATTGACCCACAGCTGGAAGCCGCGCATCCGGCCTTCGCTCTGCTCGGGCATTTCGGAATGGACGATGCCGCGCCCGGCCCGCATCCACTGGATGCCGCCGGGACCGATGATCCCCTCGCGGCCTGTATTGTCGCGGTGCCGCATGCGGCCTTCGAGCATGTAGGTCACGGTCTCGAAGCCGCGATGCGGATGGTCGGGGAAGCCGCCCATATAGTCGGAGGCCTGATCGTTGTCGAAACAGTCCAGCATCAGGAACGGGTCGAACATCTGGGCTTCCTGGGTGCCCAGCATGCGGGTCAGGCGCACGCCGTCACCGTCCGAGGCGGGGACGCCTTTCACGATCTTCACGACGGGTCGAAGGCTCATCTCGGGGCTCCTTGTCCGGCTTTGATATCGGATGCGGTTACAGTTGATGCAAGACCCCGCCCTTCGCGTTCGGCCGCGATCCGTGCTAGGTCGCGGCCAACGAAATTCACGAGAGATCCATGGCCCTTAAAGTCGCCATCGTCGGCCTGCCCAATGTCGGCAAGTCCACCCTGTTCAACGCCCTGACCCAGACGGCGTCGGCCCAGGCCGCCAACTATCCGTTCTGCACGATCGAGCCCAACACCGGCGAGGTCGCGGTGCCCGAGCCGCGCCTTGACGCCCTGGCCAAGATCAGCGGCTCCAAGGAAATCATCCCGGCCCGCATCACCTTCGTCGACATCGCCGGCCTGGTGCGCGGCGCCTCCAAGGGCGAAGGTCTGGGCAACCAGTTCCTGGCCAATATCCGCGACTGCGACGCCGTGGCCTTCGTGGCCCGCTGCTTTGAAGACGGCGACATCGTCCACGTGGAAGGCCGCATCGACCCGACCAGCGATCTCGAGATCGTCGAGATGGAGCTGATGCTGGCCGATCTGGACAGCCTGGAAAAGCGCGTCCCCGCCCTGGAAAAGCGCGCCAAGGTCGGCGCCGACAAGGACAGCGCCAACACCCTGCGCCTGGCCAATATCGCCCTGGCCCTGCTGCGCGAAGGCCGTCCGGCCCGAGCCGCCAAGATCGACGCCGACGACGAGAAGGCCTGGCACATGCTGCAGCTGCTGACCTCGCTGCCGGCCCTGTATGTCTGCAATGTCGACGAAGGCAGCGCCGACAAGGGCAACAAATTCAGCGACCTGGTGGCCGAACGCGCCGCCAAGGACAACGCCAAGAGCGTGGTCATCTCGGCCCAGATCGAGAGCGAGATCGCCCTGCTGGACGCCGAGGAACGCGCCGAGTTCCTCGAAACCCTGGGTCTGGAAGAGCCTGGCCTGAACCGCCTGATCCGCGAAGCCTACAGCCTGCTGAACCTGCAGACCTATTTCACGGTCGGCCCCAAGGAAGCCCGCGCCTGGACCATCCATGTCGGCGACACCGGCCCGCAGGCGGCCGGGGTCATCCATACCGACTTCGAGAAGGGCTATATCCGCGCCGAGACCATCGCCTTTGACGACTTCATCACGCTGGGCGGCGAAAACGGCGCCAAGGAAGCCGGCAAGATGCGGGCCGAGGGCAAGGAATATATCGTCAAGGACGGCGACGTGATGCACTTCCGCTTCAACGTCTAGACCAAACAAGACAGCGGCCGGAGCGGAAACGCCTCGGCCGTTTTCGCATCAGGAAGGACCGCCGGCATGACCACTGATCGACTGACCCTGACCGCCGCCCATGACGGCTTCGTCTTCACCGCCGCCCACGCCCACGCGCAAGGTCCGCGCAAGGGCGGGGTGATCGTGATCCAGGAGATCTTCGGCCTGGACGACTATGTCCATCAGGACGTGGCGCGTTGGGCCGACAGGGGCTTCGAGGTGGTGGCCCCGTCGATGTTCGATCGTCAGGCGATGGGCTTCACGGCCCTGCATGATCCGGCCGGGTTCGAGAACGGCGTCAAATACGCCATGGCCAACGGACCGGACAACGCCATGGGCGACATCCAGGCCTGTATCGACTTCCTGGCCCCCCGGGGTCCGGTGTTCGTCGTCGGCTACTGCTATGGCGGCACCATGGCCTGGCTGGCGGCCGCGCGTTGCACCGGCCTGTCGGCCGCCTCCAGCTATTATGGCAGCCAGGTGGCCGGCATGGCCAAGTTCGACCTGACCTGCCCGGTGATCGTGCATCTGGGCCGCAAGGACGGCCACATCCCGGCCGACGCGGTCAAGGCCGCCGTCACCGCCGCCCATCCCGAGGTTGCGGTCTATATCTACGAGGCCAGCGGCCACGGCTTCAACAATGACGGCCGGCCGGACTCCGACCTGGCTGACGCCGAGCTGGCGCGCGCGCGGACCCTGGCCCTGTTCGAAGCCCAAGGCGCGACGGCCTGACCATGGGCCAGCGCATCGCCCTGGCCACCCGCGACGGCGCGCCGTTCAGCGCCTATCACGCCCCGCACCAGGACGCCCGGCGCGGCGGGCTGGTGATCCTGCACGCCATCTGGGGCGTCACGCCGCACATCCGCGAGCTGTCCGACACCCTGGCCGAGCAAGGCTATGAGGTGATCGCGCCCGCTCTGATCGACGCCGCCGACGCGCCGTTCCCCGAGGCCAATACCGAGCCGGCGATCCTGGATCAGCGCATGGCCATGGGCGAGGCGACGGCCTGGGGCCTGAGCGCCCTGCCCCGTGTCCAGACCTGCATCGAGGCCCTGGGCGGCCCGGTGTTCGCCCTGGGCTTCTGCTATGGCGGCACCACCGCCTGGCTGGCGGCGTCGCGTTGCGAGGGCCTGTCGGGAGTCTCGTGCTTCTACGGCGGCGACATCATCCAGTATGCGGATGAGACGCCCCAGGTTCCGACCGCCCTGCATTTCGGCAAGAGCGACAGCCTGATCCCGATGGCGGACGTCGAGATCCTCCGGGCCGCCCATCCCGATCTTCCGGTCTGGCTGTATGACGCCGGCCACGCCTTCGTGGCTCCCAACGGCTATCACGCCGACAGCGCCCGCCTGGCCATGCTGCGCACCCTGCAGCTGTTCCAGCGCGGCGGCGGCAACCGCGGCGAGGCCTAGGGCGCCGAGGCGATGATCCCCGGGGCCTTGAACCCCGTCGCGCCGTCGGGCTGACCCCGGTCAACCATTTCGCGCGCCCGAGGCCCCGCTAGCGCTGACGCCTGTCGCCGGACGCGAAAGGCTTGGCTAGGATCACGCCATGCGCCGCCGCTCGCCCGTCCTGATCGTGTTGTTGACCCTGGCGGCCCCCGCCGTCGCCCGGGCCGGCGAGACCGCCTGCTGGTTCGAGAACGGCGCGATCGTCGCGCCCGCCGTGATCGCCGACATGGCCGGCGACTATGTCATCGACCTGTCGGCGCCCGTCACCCTGCTGCACGAGACCACGGCCCAGATGTGGGGCTATGCGGACACCGACCTCACCCTGCCCGTCCGCCTGGCGGGGCAGCGGGTGGCGGCGGCGCCGGTCACCGTGCGCGACCTCGACTATCGCAGCGTCGGCTTCGTCACCCCCATCGCCGGGGTGATCGGGGCCGACATCCTGACCCGCTATGTGGTGAGCCTCGACTTCTCGCCCTGCCGTCTGCACCTGGATCCCCTGGGCGGGCCCATCAGGCCCAAGGGGCGGTCGCTGGCGGTGACCATGGTCCACGGCCTGCCCACGGTGCTGGCAGCGGCCTCGGGCGGCGACCGCGGACTGTCGGGCGCCTTCGCCCTCGACACCGCCTCGAACGGCGGCGTGCGGGCGCGCGGGGCGGCCGACGCGCCGCGCCAGAAGCCGGCCGGAACCCTGCGGGGCCTGTCGTGGGACGGCGCGCTGCACCAGAACCTGGCCGCGGTGCAGGCCGGCGATCTGCCCGAGGGCGTGGCCGGGGCCCTGGGCGTCCAGATCCTCTCGGCCTATCGCCTGCGCCTGGACGCGGCGGCGGGCCGGCTGTGGCTGACGCCGGTTCCGAAAAAGGCGCTCAACGAAAAAGGGCCCGGCGTTCCCGCCAGGCCCTGATCGTCTTCAAGTGGTCGGAACGGTCAGTGCGACTCGTTCTTCCACACCTTGCGGTAGCTGGCGTAGAGCAGCCCCGAGAACAGCATCAGATAGAGGATGACCACGAAGCCCATCTTCTTGCGCTCTTCCAGCTTGGGCTCGGCGGCCCACATCAGGAAGGCCGCGACGTCCTTGGCTTCCTGGTCGAGGGTCGACTTGGTGCCGTCGTCGAAGGTGACCAGGTCGGCCTTCAGCGGCGCGGCCATGGCGATGAAGCCGCCGGGCGGAACATGCTCGTGGCTGCCCGACCAGGCCGAGGTGAGATCACCGGCCATATAGGGATTGTAGTGCTGGTTGGCGCCGACCTTCAAACCCTTGGGGGCCGGCTCGTAGCCGGTCACCAGCGAGTAGATATAGGCCGGACCGCCTTCGCGGGCCTTGGCCAGCAGCGACATGTCCGGCGGCAGGGCGCCGCCGTTGCTGGCGCGGGCGGCCGGCTCGTTGGGGAACGGCGCGTGGAAGTGGTCGGCGCTGGTGGCCGGACGCTTGATCGCGTCGCCGGTCTCGGAGTCGATATCGTCGACCTCGTAGTCCTTGGCGATCGCCTTGACCCACGGGTTGTCGTTCGGGTTCTTGTACTTGGCGTCGTAGAACGGGCCGCCCTTGTCGCCGAGGTTGCGGAAGCTGACCAGGTTCATCGAGTGGCAGGACGAGCAGACCTCCCGATAGACCTTGTAGCCGCGCTGCAGCTGGGCCTGGTCGAACTTGCCGAACGGGCCTTCGAACGACCAGTGGACGTCCTTGGGCTCTTCCTTCTTGCCGGCGGCCAGGGCCGGACCACAGACGGCGGCGGCCATC